>JBJOEU010000020.1:0-10321 GCA_046049115.1 Pseudomonadota bacterium | reverse complement strand
TTGCGCTTGAATCGGAGTTGGGGTGTTGTAACCCTGCTCAGATACCGCTTTTTGAATCTTTGGATCTAAGCCAAAGTCAGCAAAGGTAATTGTTGCTGGGGTGGCGCCACTCTCAGTGGCGCCGGTAGGGGAATTTATTTCAGGAACAGTATTTGTCAAGGTAACTTACAGAATGGCTGCAATGCCGGCCTTTGCGGTTTCGGCATCCTCAGTCGATTTAACGCCGGAAACGCCGACTGCGCCGATGGTAAACCCGTTTACCTCGATATTGACGCCACCTTCTAACATGCCTGAAATATGCGGGGCAGATAAAAAGGAAACACGTCCGTTATTAATAATTTCTTCGTAGACACGACTCTCACGTTTACCCATTGCAGCAGTACGCGCTTTTTCTTCAGCAATGTATGCAGAGACAGGTGCGCAACCATCGCGACGGATTAAACCTAACAAGTGGCCACCATCATCACAAACAGCAATCGTTACTGCCCAGTTATTTTTAGCTGCATGCTGATCAGCAGCAGTCAAAATCTTTTGAACATCGGCCTGAGTTAAATACGGTTTAGTTGCCAACATGTGAAATCTTTCTGTCTCGAATATGTTTTATTTGATGAAACTGCTATCTTTATAAGTACTTGAATTATAAGGGGTGTAAGCCAGTGGATTCACTAGCCAACACCCCATTTACACCCAAGCTACTGATTATTTTAGAAATTCTTGGGCGGCAACAACACCGCTTGCCTTAGGCTTGTAACCAATCGCACCCAAACTCATCTCTACCCCACTGAGCGCGGCCATCAGGCTGAGCTCATTGCAATCCCCTAAATGGCCGATACGGAAGGCTTTACCTTTGATCTTTCCAAGGCCTGTACCTAGGGATAAATTGAACTTCTCCAGAGCATGCTTACGCAGAATATCTGCATTCATACCTTCTGGAGTAGCAATGCAAGTCAGCACTGGTGAGTAGCAATCTTTATCTTGGCACTGGATTTCTAAGCCCCATGCATTAACCGCTTCACGACAAGCTGCTGCCAAACGTTGATGACGCGCAAAAATAGTATCAAGACCCTCAGTCGTCATCATGTCGATTGCTTCATGCAAGCCATACATTAAGTTGGTGCTTGGAGTGGTTGGCCAATAACCAGTTTTATTGGACTCCAAGATTTCATCCCAAGCCCAATAAGACTTCGGCATCTTATTAGTTTTACTGACTTCAATTGCTTTGGCTGACAATGCATTAAAACCAATGCCTGGAGGCAACATCAAACCTTTTTGTGACCCAGACACAGTCACGTCCGCACCCCATTTGTCATGCTCATAGTCCGCAGAGCCTAAGCCAGAAACGGTATCGACCAATAACAACGCCGGATGCTTGAGTGAGTCAATCGCCTTGCGAACTGCAGCAATGTTGGAAGTAACACCAGTAGAGGTTTCGTTATGAACTACACAAACTGCTTTGATTTCATGTCCGGTATCTTTGCGTAAACGCTCTTCAATGACTGATGCATCTACACCCCAACGCCAAGTGTCTTGGCCTGGCTTGCCCACTACCTCAACATTTAAACCGAGGCGCTTACCGAGGGCAACCCACAAATTAGCAAACTGACCGGTTTCATAAAAGAGCACCTTGTCGCCTGGATTGAGGACGTTTACCAATGCACCCTCCCATGAGCCTGTTCCAGAAGCCGAGTAAATAATGACGGGTTGCTCGGTCTTAAAAATCTTTTTAATACCATCCAAAACCTTGAGACCAAATTCTCCGAATTCAGGACCACGGTGGTCGATGGTTTGATAGCTAATCGCCCGCAAAATGCGGGAAGGTACCGGGCTCGGGCCAGGGATATGTAAGAAATGACGCCCCGAGAGGTGGTTATCTAGTTTTAGCATGCTGAGTCTCGCTTGGTTTTTGTAGTTAATCTTGGAGGCCAGTTTAAGTCACTTTTTGGCAATTTACAATTTTGTATGCAAAATAATTTCTAAATAATCAAAAAAATAAGCTAATTTCAGCATTATTTAGGTACATAGATGCGTTATAGTGATTATGTATACAAATTCAAGGCATTTCAAATGATGCTCACAACACCAGCAAATACGCAAAACTTACATGAAGCTATCTTCCTTAAGCTCAGAGCTTTATTGGTCGAGGGCGCCATTACGCCTGGCAGTAAGCTCAATGAACGCGAGTTAGCGGAGCAGCTCAACGTTTCACGCACCCCTATTCGCGAGGCAATTCGACGTCTAGCTGCTGATGGACTGGTTGAATTGATCGCTAACCGTGGTGCTATTGCTATTCAACTGAGCAAAGACGACATCATTCACACCTTTGATGTGATTGCTAATTTAGAAGGCTTCTCTGGAGAGCTGGCAGCACAAAACATCAGCGATCAAACACTGATTGAACTTGAAGCACTTCAATACGAAATGATGGCCTCCTATGCCCGCAGGGATTTATCTAGCTACTACCGACTCAATCTCAAGATTCACCAAGCTATTAATCACGCAGCAAACAACCCTGTCCTCAGCCAACTATTTAGCCAAGTGAACGCTCGTATTGAGGCACTTCGCTTTCGCTCCAATCAGGATGGTGTTAAGTGGGAAAAAGCCGTCGAAGAACATCAAGAAATGTTAGACGCATTAAAGGCTCGCGATAGCGTGCGGATGCGTAAGGTCATGATGCAGCATGTCATGAATAAGCGTGATGTCGTTATTCAATTAGTTGACTCAGAATCTAAAGAGAAGGTTGCAGCATGAACAAGCCAGTTGATTTGCCATTGCCAGAATTCGTTGCCAATAAGGCAGAGCTTGCTAAACGCCTGAGACAAGAAACCTCTGGCGAGGTCATGACGGATATAGCCAGTCGCGGACGTTATGCAACCGATGCATCGATCTACCAAGCCATGCCAGTTGCGGTTTTTATTCCTAAAACAGCTGAGGACATTGCGACGGCGATTCAGATTGCAGCTGACTTAGATATTCCAGTTCTGCCTCGTGGTGGAGGCACTAGTCAGTGCGGACAGACTACCGGCACATCACTTGTTATCGATAACACTAAATACTTTCGCAAACTCCTGCATGCAGATCCAGCCAAGGCTACAGCCATTGTTGAGCCGGGTATTGTGCTCGATCACCTTAACGCTGCTCTCAAGCCACACGGCCTTTGGTACCCAGTAGATGTTTCTACCGGAGGGCAAGCAACCATTGGTGGCATGGCAGGTAATAACTCTTGCGGCAGTCGATCAATTGCTTATGGCAACATGGTGCATAACGTTTTAGGAATCGATGCCTGGTTAGCGAACGGACAGGTAGCGAGCTTTGGAAATTACGCTCACAGTTCCGGCGCTGCAAAACAGTTGGGTGACTTTGTTAAAGGTCTTGCCAATACGCTGCAACCTGAGATCGAGGCGCACTTCCCCAAAGTCCTGCGTCGCGTCGCTGGCTACAACCTAGATGTATTCCATCCACAAAGCGAGCTTCCTTACACCCAAGATGGCAGTGTCAACTTGGCGCACCTGTTGGTAGGTAGCGAAGGCACATTAGCCTATTTCAAATCCCTTGAACTGAAGTTGGCGCCATTACCGCAACACAAAGTACTTGGAGTGGTGAACTTTTCGAGCTTCTTCAAGGCTATGGATAGCGCGCAGCACATCGTCAAGCTTGGGCCCACTGCCGTTGAGTTAGTCGATCGCACCATGATTGATTTGGCGCGCCACAATCCGAGCTTTAAGAAAACGATTGAGACCGCATTGATTGATGCCAGCGCTCAAACACCTGAAGCCATCTTATTAGTAGAGTTTTCGGGAGAGGCGCATGCACCCTTGCTTGAAAAAATAAAGTCTTTGCAGAACCTGATGGGTGACCTCGGACTTCCAGGCTCAGTGGTTGCTATGCCAGATGCCGGGCTCCAAAAGAATCTATGGGAAGTGCGTAAGGCTGGCTTAAACATCATGATGAGCCTTAAAGGTGATGGCAAGCCAGTCAGCTTTATTGAGGATTGCGCAGTTCCACTGGAGAGTCTTGCTGAATACACTCAAGCGCTCACAGAGGTATTTTCCAAATACGGTTCACGTGGTACTTGGTATGCACATGCTTCTGTCGGCACTCTCCATGTCCGCCCTATTTTAGATATGCGGCGTGATGGCGCGCAGAAGATGCGTGCAGTCGCAGAAGAGGCATCCGCTCTGGTTCGTAAGTACAAAGGTGCCTATAGCGGTGAGCACGGTGATGGACTCTGCCGTGGCGAGTGGATCTCCTGGCAATTTGGTCCGAAGATTACGCAAGCCCTCGCTGAAATTAAGCACGCCTTTGATCCTAAGGGATTGTTTAATCCCGGCAAGATCGTTAACCCGCCAAAAATGGATGATGCGAGTAATTTCCGCTTTCCACCGAGCTATAAAGTCATTCCGTTACAACCAGCCTTAGATTGGTCTGCCTGGAATGTACAGAACAACCCCGTCACTGAAAAGACCAGTGCCCCAGGCACTGGTGGCGATCCTGCGATGGGCTTCGCTAAAGCAGTGGAGATGTGCAACAACAATGGTCATTGCCGCAAGTTTGATGCGGAGGTGATGTGCCCAAGTTATCGCGTTACCCGTGATGAAAAGCACCTCACCCGTGGTCGTGCCAATACCTTACGTCTCGCACTGTCTAATCAACTGGACATCAAAGACGGTAGTTCACCCCTCGGTAGCGATGCCATTAAAGAAGTAATGGAACTTTGCGTTAGCTGCAAAGCTTGTCGCCGTGAATGCCCTACTGGCGTTGATATGGCAAAAATGAAGATCGAGTTTTTATCTGCTTACAAGAAGCGGACTGGTCACACGATGCGTGATCTTGCAGTTGCCTATCTCCCTAAATATGCACCAATGATTAGCAGCATCCCTGGTTTACCCACGCTCCTTAATCTTCGGAACCATATTGCGCCGATTGCTAAACTACAAGAATGGCTCATGGGCATTTCTGCACAAAGAAGTCTGCCGATCTGGAAAGCAAAAACCTTCTGGAATAATCCAAACGCAATTGCGCCTCATCAATTTACGCCCGCAGAACTGAGCACATTAGATGCTAATGGCAATAAGGGAGTAGTGTTATTGGCCGATACCTTCAATGCCTATTTTGAGGATGAGAATTTACGTGCAGCTCTACAAGTTTTACAGGCAGCTGGCTATCGTGTTCACATTCCCCAAAAGACTAAAACCAAAACTCAGAGTACTCAGAGTACTAATACCTGCTCTAAAGAATTTTGCTGTGGTCGCACTTACCTAGCGGCTGGTATGGTCGATAAAGCCAAAGCCAGCCTAGATGAGTTAGTCAACCATCTAGCCCCTTTTGCAGAAAAAGATATTCCCATTATTGGTCTAGAGCCTTCCTGCCTCTTCACATTAAAGGATGAGGCTCTAGTGATGGGCTTTGGTGAGCGGGCAATTACTGTTAGTAAGCATGCACAACTCTTAGAGGAATTTTTAGCCAGCGAGGCCAATGCAGGCAAACTCAAGCTATCACTGAAAACTGCAACGCGTCCAGTGTTGTTTCATGGTCATTGTCATCAAAAGGCATTTGCAGCTGTCACGCCTGCAATGGAACTTCTGAAACTAATACCGAATGCTGAGCCTAAATTGATTGAGTCTTCATGCTGCGGTATGGCTGGTAGCTTTGGTTACGAGGCTGAGCACATTGAAGTGTCCAAGCAAATGGCAGAAGCTAGTCTCTTACCTGCGATTCGTAAAGCACCAGAGAGTTGGGTAGTTGCGGATGGCACCAGTTGTCGCCACCAGATTGCCGATGGCACTCAAAGAGACGCCGTACATATCGCCAAGATCTTGGCAGCCCATCTCTAAACAGGGTATCAATACAAGTTAGCGAATAACACCATAAGCCAGCATCAATAAGGTTCCAGTCAATAGGGCTGGAACCAGACGGTGTGTTGGTTTTGAAATCATCACGCCAATACTTAAAGCACAAATCAGCAATCGAATCCATACAGGTACGGTTGACAAGAGGCCAATTGGCATCAGGACCATTCTGACAACGAGGGCCGCCACCATCGCATAAGTAACGGCAGACAGATAACGGAAGATTTCGCTCTCTTGATTAATTCTTTTGGCGAGCAATACGCCAATGGCGCGACAAATATAGGTTCCGATAGTGGCGCCTGCTAAGGCAATCCACAAACCCCAACCTTGGAGGCTAGCATTCATCAACTGATTACCCCCGCTCTTTTGCGCAGCACTTTGCGATCAAATACATAAGCGATCGTTCCCCCGACTAGACCAGTGGTCAGTAAGCTGGTGTCGCGATCTAAGAGAAAGAAAAAGGGACCCAATACAAAACCTAAGCCAATGGCGATTCGGTTCACCCAAGGTTTCACCTCGGTAAACGTCAGCAAAAAGAATAAAGGGTTAATAAAGACAAGGCCAAGCGTAACGTACGGCGGCACTACACCTGCCAATAGATATCCCAAAATAGTACCTGGAATGGAAATAATCCAGCACAGCAAACCAAGACCGATGAAGTAACTTGAGCGATGCTTTGCTTCTATCGTCTGAAACTCCCGCATGGAAATAGCCCAAGCAGTCATTGCCAAAAGATGCACAGAAGCATAAAGCCCATGATTACGATCTTTTTCATGAAACTGTGGAAAGAGCGTCACTGTCATCGTGATAAAACGTGTGGAAGTTAAAGTCACTGCGAGAGCAATGGCAACAACGGATGATCCAGTAATTGCCATCTCGAGTAAAACCACTTGACCAGGCAATGCGAACATAAAGAAGCTGGTGGCAGTGGTAAACCAAGCATCCATACCATTGGTTTTACCCATCGCACCAAAACCTACCATGCCAGTAAAGAGCACCATTGCAGGTGCACCAGCCGCATCCCGAATACCTGCCCAGAAAGCCTCGCTGCGATTTTTATAGCGCTGCGCCACTGAAGCTTCTAGCTTGATTTCACTGGGGTCTATAAAGGGTTGATCAGCTGATGACATGTTTTGATTGTAAGAGCTGCTAGGTACTTTTCCAAAAATACTTATGAACTGAGCGCCCAGTCAATATGCTCAGCTACCAAGGCGTCTGCCAAAGGCAGGGCGCCCTGCAAAGCCTGCCGTAGGAGGTCTTTATCTGATTCAGACACATCATCAGCAGCCAAAGCATTCCCCATGGCCACCGCTAAGTTTCTGCGCCACCTGGAGTAGCCAATCCGACGAATGGCACTGCCCTCATGACGCTGATTAAATTGCTCTTCCGTCCAAGACCAGAGTTGTAAGAGGCTCGCCTCTCCAAGGCCATGACGTTCAGCAAAGTCTGGCAAGGCTGTGCGTTGCGCAAATTTATTCCAAGGGCAAATCAATTGGCAGTCATCGCATCCATACACACGATTGCCCATCGCCCTACGAAACTCTACCGGAATGGCATCTGGATTCTCAATCGTCAAATACGAGATACAGCGTCGCGCATCTAATTGGTAAGGCGCAGTAATGGCTTGCGTGGGACAAATGTCTATACAAGACTGGCAAGTTCCACAATGCGAGTCCTGCTCTTGATCTACAGATAAAGGAACATCAACGAGGATTTCACCCAAAAAGAAGGTGGATCCAGACTCACGATTGAGCAACAAGGTATGTTTACCTCGCCAACCTAAGCCTGCCTTACGAGCCAACTCCACTTCCATTAATGGAGCTGAATCCGTAAACACACGATAGCCAAATGTTCCAATCTGTTTCTCAATCAACTGAGCAAACTCTTGCAAACGATTGCGCATCACCTTGTGATAGTCACGCCCTCGGGCATATACAGACACTATAGCTTGAGTTGGATCAGCTAAACGTTGCCACTCGCCATCAAAATTTATTTTGGGGGAGAGGTAATTCATGGTGACGCAAATCACCCTGACCGTGCCAGGTACTAGCAAACTGGGATCCGAACGCAATTGAGCATGCCTTGCCATGTACTCCATCTGGCCATGCCGCCCTTCTGCAAGCCAATCATTCAGACGCTCAGTTGCGACACCAAGATGCGTGTCGGTAATGCGTAATTCATCAAAACCCACTTTTCGGGACTGCTCACCCAGCCATTCACGCAGACTGGCATGGTCAACGGGGGCATAGTCAACAGGGTTGAGTTTTTGAGAGGAAGTCATCAGGAATACAGAATGTAGCTTAATAATTGAATAAACTAGGCAAATGGCTCAGAATTCATTTACTCAACATTGTAGGCAAGAAGCGGATACAGCCTCTTTAGCGCAAAAGCTTGCCTCAAGCCTTGGCCATCTTTTTCAAGCTGATCAAAGCGCTCACCTCAATATCTCCCTAGAGGGTGATCTTGGAGCCGGCAAGACTACCTTTGCCCGCCATCTCATACAAGGCTTGGGATATGAGGGTCGAGTGAAGAGTCCAACCTACACCTTATGTGAACCCTATCCACTCATCATCCATGGCAAGACTCTAGCAATGAACCACTTTGATCTCTATCGCATGCGAGATCCTTTGGAATGGCAAGAGGCGGGTTTTGCAGAGCATTTTGATGAGCCTGGCTTCTGTTTAGTGGAGTGGCCAGAAAAAGCTGAGGGTACGCTCCCTGCTTTGGATATTGAAATTCATCTGATGGCTGGTACGGATGAAAATGAAAGAAATATCATGCTCCAAGCAATTTCAAATCTGGGAATGACTGTTCTTGAAAAGATGTGCACCCAATAGAAATGAGTCAGCCCCCAGTTAACTCCTCTAGAAGAAAGCATCTCAAAACTTCAGCAAAGATGCTGGGTCTTGTTCTCTTTTTCAGTGAGGCGGAGATTGCTTGGGGAGCCAAGATCTTGGGCGTACGCATTTGGCCGGCAGACGACTACACACGCATCACTCTTGAGTCAGATAAAGCGCTGCCGATTACCCAGCAACTACTCACCAATCCCGATCGCTTGGTGGTGGATGTTCAAGGCATGGAACTCAATTCCACCCTGAAAGATTTGGTAGCTAAAGTGAAACCCAATGACCCTTACGTTTCACAAATCCGGGTGGGGCAGTTTCAACCAGGCATGGTGCGCCTAGTATTTGATCTCAAGGAGCCGGTGAAGCCGCAGCTTTTCACACTGGATCCCGTTGCCGAGTATCAATATCGCATGGTGCTTGATCTCTACCCGGCGATTCCGCCAGATCCCTTAATGGAGTTAGTCAAGAGTAGTGCCCGCAAAGAAAGCGCCTTAGATAAGGCCAATGAAGAAATCGACCTGATTGCACAGTTCGCAAGTAAGAAAGAAAAAGAGGCTCCGAGGGCGCCAGTGGCCCAAGCGATCCCCGACGTAAAAGAGTCTTCTATAAAAACCAAACAGAAGCGCCTCATCACTATTGCAATCGATGCAGGTCATGGTGGAGAGGATCCAGGCGCGATTGGTGCAATGGGCTCTAAAGAAAAGCATGTAGTACTTTCGATTGCTAAGCGCTTACGCGACAAGATTGATAGTGATCCCTATATGCGCCCGTTTCTCACGCGAGATGGCGACTACTTTGTACCTCTACATACGCGAGTACAAAAGGCACGCCGCGTGGAAGCCGATTTATTTATCTCGATCCATGCGGATGCTTTTATAGAACCTAGGGCCAAAGGAGCTTCGGTTTTTGCCTTATCTCAAATGGGTGCCAGTAGTACGACGGCACGCTGGATGGCCAATAAAGAGAATTCTTCAGATTTAATCGGCGGCATTAATATCAAGACCCAAGATAAGCAGGTGGCCAATCTATTACTAGATATGTCAACTACCGCCCAGATCAAAGACTCACTTCAAGTGGGCACCTCTATCCTCAAGCAAATCAGTGGATTTGCCCCGCTACATAAACCCAAAGTTGAGCAAGCCAGCTTTGCCGTTCTCAAGGCGCCCGATATCCCATCTATCTTGGTTGAGACCGCTTTTATTAGCAATCCACAAGAGGAGGCACGCCTCAATGACGATGCCTACCAAGACCGAATTGCTGAAGCCATTATGAGAGGAATTAAGGACTATTTCTCTAAAAATCCACCCGTTGCCAGACGCGCAAACGCATAGCGCTCTTGTAAGTACAAGGGCTCGCAGGCAGACGCCTACATACCCGGGAGCACCAATAAACTTCTTGCTATAATCTTTCTTTTACTGGGTCGGTAGCTCAGTCGGTAGAGCAGCGGACTTTTAATCCGTTGGTCGCGAGTTCGAATCTCGCCCGACCCACCAAGCATTACTAAGCCTCGCTCTGCGGGGCTTTTTTATTGCCTAAAGTCTATGAGATCATAGAACCATGTCCAGCAAACTGTACGAATCATTTCTTAAAAAGAACCCAAGCTCTCAAGAGCGGCTTAGCCTAGGAAAA
>JBJOEU010000019.1:0-10741 GCA_046049115.1 Pseudomonadota bacterium | reverse complement strand
TTTGACTGAGATTGCGGATATCAAAGCTATCTCCAAGATAGCAAAGAAAGCTCAGGCGCTATTTGCGGTTGATAACTGCTTTTGTACGCCGGCTTTGCAGAGACCTCTTTCTTTAGGTGCTGATGTAGTGATCCATTCGGCAACCAAATATTTAGATGGCCAAGGTCGTGTGGTTGGTGGCGCGATTGTGGGTAGCAATGATTTCATCATGGGCAAAGTATTTCCCTATGTGCGTACTGCCGGCCCAACACTTTCAGCGTTTAATGCCTGGGTATTTTTAAAAGGGTTGGAGACTCTCGAGTTGCGTATGAAGCAGCAGAGTCAAAATGCTTTAGAGATTGCTCAGTGGCTGGAAAAACAGCCGGGAGTAGAGCGCGTTTATCATCCTGGTCTGAAGTCTCATCCACAGCATGCGTTGGCTAAACGTCAACAAAAAGCAGGTGGCGCTATTTTGTCTTTCACACTCAAGGGTGGGAAAAAAGCGGCTTTCAAGTTAATCAACCAAACCAAGCTCTGTTCTATTACGGCAAACCTGGGGGATACTCGTACAACGATTACCCATCCAGCAACAACAACACACTGCCGAGTCAGTCCAGAGGCTCGTAAAGCTGCAGGTATTACTGATGGCTTAGTCCGAATCGCGGTTGGACTTGAGAGCGTGGTGGATTTAAAGAGTGATCTCATTGGTGGATTGAAGAAGTAAACCCAGTTAAATATCCAAGATCAGAGAATTTATGGGCTTTACTGATGCTACCCAGTTCTGGAATCAACGCTTTGATAAACAAGAATTCATCTTTGGAAAAGAGCCAAATGAATATCTGGTTGAGCAAGCATCCCATTTTCTAAAACCTAACTCTTCTGTTCTCTGCATTGCTGATGGAGAGGGGCGCAATGGCGTTTGGCTTGCCAAGCAGGGCATGCGCGTCACGGGCTTTGATGTTTCTGATATTGCACTTGCCAAAGCCAATCAGCTCGCTGCTGATAACGAAGTCAATATTCAGTACAGCCTCTGTGATACCGATGGTTTTGATTGGCAGGCTAATTCATATGATGCGGTGATTGGGATTTTCATCCAGTTTGCCGATCCCGAAATGCGCGCCAGAATTTTCCAACAAGTACATCAGACCTTGAAATCAGGCGGCCTATTTATTCTGCAGGGATACACCCCAAAGCAATTGGAATACAAAACCGGTGGCCCATCACTGATACAGCATCTCTATACCGAAGAAATGATTCGCGAGTTAAGCAGCGATTTTGAAATACTCGACCTACAGTGCTACGAAAAAGAATTGTCAGAGGGTGCGAGACATACGGGTATGTCAGCCTTACTTGGGATGGTGGCCAAAAAGATTTCATGAAGACAATCGAAATTAAAAGTGCTTGGCAAGGTAATAGTGACTGTCAATCCTGCTCCATAAGGAGTTCTGCACTTTTTGCAGAGCTTAATGAAGAAGATTTTTCTAAGATACATGAGCCTATTGATGATCTTCGTTTTGAGGCGAACACTAGAATTTATGCTCAAGGAGATATCGCTGACTACGTATATACCTTGAGGGATGGTTACATTAAGTTATTGCACATTAATTCGGATGGATCTGCAAGAATTGTGCGTTTGGTAGTTCCTGGTGATTTGTTTGGCATGGAATCCTTGCTTGGTGATAGCTATTCACATTCAGCTGCCGCACTTTCCAACATTCATCTTTGCCGTATTCCAAAGAAAATCATTGCTACGCTAGGCGAAGAGTCGCCTCGCCTACATCGTCAGATTGTTAAGAAATGGGGCGAAGCTCTCGAGCAATCAGAATCTTGGTTTTCAGAGATTAATACGGGTCGAATCGAAGTTCGTCTTGCGCGTTTCTTTTTAAGGGTAGCAAAAATTTCTGGTGATATGGCTATAGCGCCCTTATTTAAGCGTGAGGATTTAGGCTTAATGATGGATGTGAAGTTTGAGACGATCAGCAGAGCGCTGGCCTCTATGGCTGATCAGGGCATCATCTCAAATGTAACTCGTCTGAGCATTCAAATTCCGAATGTTGAGAAGTTAAGGGCGTTTTCACAAGCCGGAGCCTAATTTTTTTGTAATAAAAAAAGCTGCCGAAGCAGCTTTTTAACCTAGCGTTGCAGCTTAACCGGCCTTCTTAGCGTAAGCAGAGCACCAGCCTGGGCCAGCAACTTGCTTAGCACCAAACAATGAGCAACCACCAGCAGCAGAACCAGCTTTACCTTGATACAGTGCGCAATTGCTGCATACCTGACCAGCGGCGTACTTTGGATACTTTGCTTTGTCTACAGTAGTAGCGTTTGCTTTGTAGCCCAATGCAGCAGCTTGTGGATCATTTTCTGCAACCATGGCTTGAGCTTGAACTTGGCCGTTCAATGCCAAAGTACAGGCACCAGCAGCAGATAAAATCATAAATTGGCGACGACTATTTTGCATTTAAAACTCCATTTATCGAGAGGGTTATTAAGGATATTGCGACGATACTAGCATATTAATCAAAATACCATTTCTATGCATAGGGTAATAAACATTAGCGTTTTAGTAGGTCTTTAATGAATGGTACTAGCTTGAGACCTGGCTGATATTTCAGATCAAAACCCCTTTTTAGTGCCCTATAAAGCGTCTAGGATCATTAATGAGGCGCAAGGGCATGATGTGAATTTGATTGCCATCAAGCTCTATATGCATCTGACTACCAATCTCCATGTGCAGCCTCTTAACCTCAGCAGATGAGGCCTCCCACTCAATCGTATTTTGACTATTCTGAATGCGTAATTGAATAACGGCTATTTGGCCAAGGCTGCTCATTTTTTCAACGACCGCTGGCACGCTGGCATTGTTAGGGCTGGCATGTACGCTTAAGCCGCTTTGGGGGACAACCCAGGCTACGCGTACTTTTGGCGGGATCTTACCTTTGTCGGCAACGTTAAAGGCCCTGTCGCAACCGTCCCAACTCAAGCTGCCAGAGTCAAATACACCATGAAACATATTGCTGATGCCGACTAATTCAGCAACCCTGGAATTTCTTGGTTTCTGAAAGAGCACTTGCGGCGCTGCAGTTTGCAGGCTGATACCCTGGTCAATCACGGTAATTTGATCAGCCAATAAATCAGCCTCACGAAGGTCATGCGTAACTAACAAGATAGGGATGTTTAAGTCTGAACGTAAGTCTGCCAATGTTTTATAAAGATTTTGGCGCGTTGGCGTATCAATCGCCGAAAATGGTTCATCCAGTAACAAGACTTTAGGTTGTCTAGCAAGGGCTCTTGCAAGCGCAACGCGTTGCTGTTGACCGCCAGATAGTTGATTTGGCATGCGCTCTGCGAGATTAGCAATGCCCATGCGGTCCAGTAGCTCTAGGCTAATGGCTTTGCGCTGGGATATGTTGAGATTGGAGTTCTGCAATGGAATCGTCACATTGCCTAAGGCGCTCAGATGCGGAAAAAGCGCATATTGCTGAAACAAGAAGCCGCATGAGCGTTCTGCAGGGGAGAGCTGTTGCACTTTATTACCAAGATCATCGGCTTCAAACCAGACCTCACCATCGCACTCAATTTTCCCGCTAGCAGGTTTATTTAAGCCTGCAATAGTTCTGAGGGCTGTAGTTTTGCCGCTCCCTGAGGGGCCAACCAAAGCATGCAACTCACCTGGTGCGCATTCCAGGCTAATTTGTAGCGGGCTTGGGTTTGCCTGTTGAATTTTGACCTTTAGCATTAGCTTAGGCCTTTGCGCAGACTCGGCTTACGCCCCAATACTCCATAGGAAAGAGCAATACAAACCAGAGATATACCCAAGAGCACGAGAGCAATTGCGCCAGCACCGGAGGTATCAAAGCTTTGAACTTTGTCGTAAATTGCAATAGAAGCTGTTTTTGTCTCGCCTGGTATTGCGCCGCCTACCATCAGGACAACTCCGAATTCACCAAGGGTGTGGGCAAAGGTGAGGGCGGCAGCACCAGTGATGCCACGCCAAGAGAGAGGTAATTCAATTAAGCGAAAGATTTGCCAATTACTAAGGCCGCTGACTTGGGCAGCCTCCCGAATTTCAGGATTAATGGCCTCAAAGGCTCGCTGTATCGGCTGAATGGCAAATGGGATATTAGCAATGAGCGATGCTAGCAATATCCCTGCAAATGAAAATACCAGGGGGACACCAAAAATACTGGTGTTACCAAATGAAACCAAGAAGTAGTAGCCCAACACGGTAGGAGGAAGCACCAAGGGGAGCGCTAGGGCAGCCTCAACCCATGGCCGACTTCTATTGAGATTCATTAGCTTATGGGCAGACCATATTCCAAATGGCAACATCAGAGCCGTGGTCCAAAAGGCAAGCTTTAAGGACAGCAGAATTGCGTCAATATCCATCTCGTGGATTGTATTGTGTTTGTAACTTAGGGTATCTCACTATGTGATTACTTTAGGGTGGTGTCTAATATATGCCTATATACGTATATACGGTTATTGCCAGTGAATATCAAATCAAAAGTAAAAAAAGCCACTAAAGATCTCTCCCCTCAGGCAATGGAGGAGTTGTTCGTTAAAGTTGCAGAATACTTTGATGTTTTATCTGAGCCATCCCGCCTACGCATCATGTACGCGGTATGTAGTGGTGAAAAGTCTGTATCTGAGGTTATTGAGTTATGCGGCTCAAGCCAGGCCAACGTATCACGTCACCTTGCCGCCCTAAACAAAGCAGGAATTTTGCACAGACGCAAAGAGGGCGCAACTGTCTATTACTCAATTGCTGATAACGCCACCGTTGATATGTGCCAAACCGTGTGCGCCAAGATTGCCGAAAGTTTGCATTAATTTTGCAGTATCTATTGACTACATTAGAGAACACATGAATAAAAAACAAATTGAGATTAGCGCGCAGGATATCGGCGCTATTGAAAAGCCAACGAATCAGGCTCGTCTTGTTAAAGCCCCTGAGCACTTCATTTCTCAGGAGCTTATCGCTGATATCAATGCCAACGGCTTAGATGAAAGTCGTCGCGGTTTCTTGCGTAAAGGTTTTATGTCTGCTCTTGGTGGTGCAGCTGCTGGACTAACAGCGCCACTAGCTATGGCTGCGGGTGAAGGCGATGTATTTATTCTTGAAAAGCAAGAATGGCAAACCACGCTTGGAAAAAACGTAGCGACCATGCCATATGGTGTTCCATCGATTTATGAAGCCAATTTAATTCGCCGTGAATCACCAGGACTGACGCGTGTCTCTGCTGCATCCGTAGCCTTTACACCCCTCCAAGGTCTATTTGGAACTATTACTCCAAACGGTTTGCATTTCGAACGTCACCACCAAGGCTGGTACAACGTCGATCCAGACAAACATCGTTTGATGGTGAATGGAATGGTGAAAAACCCACGCGTCTTCACGATGAATGACTTGATGCGCTTGCCATCAGTTTCTCGTACTCACTTCATTGAGTGCGGTGCAAATACTGGATTAGAGTGGGGTAACGTAGCCGTTCCAACCGTGCAATACACGCATGGCATGCTCTCTTGCTGCGAATTCACAGGGGTTCCTTTAAAGGTATTGCTGGAAGAGTGCGGCGCTGATCTTAAAAAAGGAAAATTCATGTTAGCTGAGGGCGGTGATGGTTCGGGAATGACTCGCACCATCAATCTCGAGAGCTGCCTTAACGACACGATCGTAGCTTGGGCTATGAATGGTGAAATGTTGCGTCCAGAAAACGGCTTCCCATTGCGCTTAGTGGTTCCTGGAGTTCAGGGTGTGAGTTGGGTGAAGTGGCTACGTCGTTTAGAAATTGGTGACATGCCTTGGGCTTCAAAAGATGAGGCTGTTCACTATATTGACCTCATGACCGATGGCTCTCATCGTCAATATACATCCGTACAAGAGTGTAAGTCTGTCATTACCACGCCATCCGGTGGACAGCAGTTGCTTGATAAAGGTTTCTATAACGTCAGCGGTATGGCCTGGTCTGGACGTAGCAAGATCAAACGCGTAGATATTTCATTCGATGGTGGTAACAACTGGCGTACTGCACGCCTTGAAACACCGGTTCTCACCAAGTCTATTACCCGCTTTAATATTGATTGGGTATGGGATGGCTCTCCCGCCATACTTCAATCGCGCGCAATTGACGAAACTGGCTACGTACAGCCATCAATTAAGGCCTTGCGTGATGTTCGTGGAACAAGATCCATTTATCACAACAATGCAATTCAATCCTGGAAATTAGATTCAAATGGTGAGGTCAGCAATGTACAAGTTGGATAAATTAACTGCTCGCATTAGTTTTGCCGCACTTCTAGTATTGGGTGCACATAGTGCGATTGCACAATCTGATACTTCTAAATATCCAGGCATTGGGCGTCATGCAACGATGGCTGAAGTTGCAGCTTGGGATATTGATGTTCGCCCCGATTTCAAGGGTCTGCCAAAAGGGTCTGGATCCGCTACGAAGGGTGAAGTTATTTGGGAAGCCCAATGCTCTAGTTGTCATGGCAGCTTTGGCGAATCTAATGAAATCTTTACGCCTATCGTTGGCGGCACAAGTAAAGAAGATCAAAAAACTGGAAAGGTTGCCTCTTTAAAAGATAACAAGCAACCGCAACGAACGACCTTAATGAAAGTAGCCACAGTTTCAACATTGTGGGACTACATTTATCGCGCTATGCCTTGGAATGCCCCGCGTTCATTGAGTGCTGACGATACATACTCATTGGTTGCGTACATTCTCAGCTTGGGTGAAATTGTGCCCAGCGACTTTGTGTTGAGTAATGCCAATATCGCTGAAGTTCAGGCAAAAATGCCTAATCGCAATGGCATGAATTTGCAGCATGGCATGTGGAATGCCAACGGCAAGCCAGATGTCAATGCCAAGGCTTGTATGAATAATTGCACACAATTTGTTCAAATTGGCTCCACATTGCCTGATTACGCCAGAAATGCGCATGGTGATATTGCTCTGCAAAATCGTGAATATGGTCCCTACAGAGGTTCTGACAGTACAAAGCCGCCTCTTCAAAAACTCCCCGCTGGCACAAGCATGCAGCCAAAATCAGTGGTGGCTGTCGATACAGGCCCTGCGGCATTGTTTAAAGGAAAGAATTGCTCAGCTTGTCATGCTCCAAATGCCAAGTTAGTTGGGCCTTCAATTGAGCAGGTTGCGGCAAAGTATAAAAATCCAGCTGATCTAGCCATGCTTTCTGCCAAAGTGATGAAGGGTGGCGCTGGCGCATGGGGTGCTATTCCGATGCCGGCTCAAGACGTGACTGCTGCGGAGTCTAAAGCTTTGGTTGAGTGGATGCTTTCAGGTGGTAAATAATTAAAAATAGGTGTTAACCTTAATGTTTTAGCGGTTAAGCAATAATATTCTTACGTATTAGAGATTAATAAAGGAGTTTTTATGAATCAGCAGCGTCGTAGTGTATTGAAGTACTCAGCAGTGTTTGGCTTGATGGCTTCTACGGGTCTCATTAGTACTGCTCAAGCCCAAGAGTGGAATAAAGCTGCTTTTGAAGGCAAGAGCTTGGATGATGTTTTTAAAATTTTAGGTGCTGGTAGCCCAGATAAATCTACTGCCATTACTTTGAATGCTCCAGATATTGCTGAAAATGGTGCGGTAGTTCCTGTAGGCATCACCACTTCAGCAAAAGCTGAGCAAATGGCAATTTTGGTTGAAAAGAATCCAAGTGCTTTAGCTGCTCAATTCTTTATTCCTGCTGGCACTGAGCCATTCGTTACTACCCGTATCAAGATGGGCCAAACATCCAATGTATACGGATTAGTCAAGGCCGATGGTAAGTGGTTGATGACTGTTAAAGAAGTCAAAGTAACGCTTGGTGGTTGCGGCGGTTAATTCTGCGGTAATTCAATCGAACATTTCATTTATATATAGAGTAAAAAAGGAAACAAAATGGCTGATCCAATGCGCGTAAGAGCTGCTGAAAATGGCGGTACTGTTGACGTAAAAATTTTGATGAAACACGATATGGAATCTGGTCAGCGTAAAGATGCTGCTGGTAAAACTATTCCTCAGTGGTTTATCAGCACTATTAATGTCACAGCCAACGGCAAAAAAGTATTTACCGGTGAATTTGGTCCTGCAGTTTCTAAGGATCCATTTTTGAACTTTAAGTACAAGGGTGCTAAGGGTGACAAAATTGCTGTGACTTGGAACGATAACAAGGGCGACAAACGCACCGACGAAGCAACCGTTTCTTAATTGTTTTTGCTTTAATAAATCTTCACCGCCTCCGTGGTTCTGAAAGGGTAGGAAATGCAGCGTAAATTGACCTTAGGGCTAGCAACTGGTTTAGTAGCAGCTCTATTAACAATGACATCTTCGGTGTCAGCACAAAAGAGTGCCACCGACGATATTGCCAAATATCGCGAAATGATTGCCGATGGAAATCCCTCAGAACTTTACGAGGCGGCAGGTGAAGAGTTGTGGAAAAAGCCAGCTGGCCCCAAGAATGCAACTCTTGAGCAATGTAATCTGGGTTTAGGGCCAGGGGTTGTAAAGGGTGCGGCAGCACAATTGCCACGCTACTTTAAAGACACTAATAAGGTTCAAGATCTAGAGTCACGCTTAATGACATGTATGCAGGTGTTGCAGGGTCGTGATCCACAGGAGATGATTGATGCTCCATTCCAAAAGGGTCCTAAAAAGGATATGGAGGCTATCGTTGCCTATGTTGTTACCTTATCCAAGGGTGACAAGATTAAGGTAAGCACAGCGCATCCTAAGGAAAAAGAGATGTATGACCTTGGTAAGCGCGCTTTTTTCTTCCAGGGCGGTCCAATGGACTTCTCTTGCGCATCTTGCCATGCTGAAAACGGCAAGCGTATTCGTTTGCAAGATTTACCAAACATTACAGAACAAAAGGGCGCTGCCCTAGGTTGGGGTTATTGGCCAGCATATCGCGTATCGAGCGGTCAATTTTGGACGATGCAACAACGCTTGAATGATTGTTTCCGTCAGCAACGTTTTCCTTACCCTATTTATGGCTCAGATGTGACTATCGCTTTGTCCATGTATATGGCAAAAACCGCAAATGGCGGAACAGTTGAAACACCTGGCTTAAAGCGTTAATGGATAAGAGATGAATATGAAAATGACACACTTAAAACAACTCTTAGCTGCTACTGGATTCATCTTTGCTGCTAGTTTAGTGCAGACCCCTGCTCTTGCTCAACAGAAAAATGACCCAAAATTTAACAAGCTAATTCAAGATAGCTTCCGCGCTGACGGTATTGCGGGATTGGATCGCATCGACCAAGACGCAACTCAAAAGTTTTGCTCTGACCCTAAATTTGCTGATAGCAAGCAAGGTCAAGCTATGCGCGAGAAAATCCAGAAAATCAACATGGATTCGATCAAGCAGCCATCTGATGGGAAATACATTGGTGACTGGAAGAATGGTGAGCGTATTGCGCAAAGTGGTCGTGGAGCCACTTGGTCTGATAAGGCTGATACCCCAATTGGTGGCGGTTGTTACAACTGTCATCAAATTGATGCCAAAGAAATTTCTTATGGAAATATCGGCCCATCATTGACTGGGTACGGAAAAATGCGTGGGTATTCTCCAGAGGTTGTTACTTACACCTGGAACCGTATTAATAATTCCAAGGCGTACAACGCATGCAGCAATATGCCGCGCTTTGCTCATTTCAAGTTATTAAATGAGAAGCAAATGCAAGATGTCATGGCTTTGCTGCTTGATCCTGAATCACCTGTGAACAAATAACACATTTAAACAGGCCGCAAGGCCTGTTTTCTTAAGGGAATTACTATGTCATTAAATCGACGAGAATTTTTGCAAGCATTAGCTATCGCCTCCGCGGGTGGCATGAGCTTGCAATCGAATTTTGCTAGCGCGCAGACAACTGCCCAAAAATTCTATGATTTACCCAAGTTTGGCAATGTGCATTTTCTGCACTTCACAGACTGCCATGCGCAATTATTACCAATCTATTTCCGTGAGCCTAATGTCAATCTTGGTATTGGCTCACAAGAAGGCAAGACACCACACTTAGTTGGCGAATATTTTTTAAAGGCTAATGGCATTAAGGCGGGAACGCGTGATGCGCATGCTTTTACCTATCTTGATTACGTTGCAGCTGCACAAAATTACGGCAAGATGGGTGGCTTTGCTCATATGGCAACTCTGATTAAGCAAATCAAATCTAGTCGTCCAGGTGCGCTGTTATTAGACGGTGGTGATACTTGGCAGGGTTCGGGTACATCCCTCTGGACCAATGGCCAGGATATGGTTGATGCGGCCTTGCTGTTAGGTGTTGATGTCATGACTCCGCACTGGGAGATGACCCTAGGCGAGAAGCGTGTCATGGAAATTGTGAATGGCGATTTCAAGGGCAAAGTTTCTTTCGTCGCTCAAAATATTAAGACCGCAGACTTTGGTGACTCCGTCTTTAATCCGTATGTCATGAAAGTGCAGAACGGCATTCAAGTTGCGGTGATTGGCCAGGCCTTCCCATACACCCCAATTGCTAATCCACGATACTTCACACCAGATTGGACATTTGGCATTCAGGAAGAAAACCTTCAGAAGACGATTAATGAAGTAAAGGCTAAGGGTGCAAAAGTAGTTGTGTTGCTATCCCATAACGGTATGGATGTGGATTTAAAGATGGCATCTCGCGTGACCGGTTTAGATGCCATTATGGGCGGCCATACGCATGATGGCGTACCAATTCCAGTGAAGGTCAAGAATTCTGGTGGCGTGACGTTGGTTACTAATGCTGGTT
>JBJOEU010000018.1:0-11000 GCA_046049115.1 Pseudomonadota bacterium | reverse complement strand
CAGACTCTTTAATGATGACTTGGGTGTATTCACGCAAGCCTTTTTCTGGAAGCTCGAACTCGAGCAATTGAGCGGCACCACGAATGCCACCCAAAGGATTTTTGATTTCATGCGCTAAGTTACGCATTAACTGTTTATTTGCTTCAACTTGCTGTGTTACGCGCTCATCACGCTCGCTACGTAACTGCTGATCAATCGGAAACCACTCCATCATGATCAGACTTGGATCTTCAAGGCTAGCTACCACTACATGCGCAGGGATAGATTCTTGGTGGATGCTACCGGGTAATGAATGCAACATCATTTCCTGTCGTTTCGCAGAGAAGTGCCCTGCCTTAACCTCTTCAATCATGTGATTGAGAGACTCATTCGACCCGAATAAATCACGCACAGATTGGCCCTCAAGTGATTTACGAGAAAGATCCAAGGCAGACTCTGCTGCAGGATTCACATAAACCAATTGTTGGTTATCCGCCTCAAATACCACGATGGCATTGGGCATCTGATCAAGCAATGTCGGAAAAAAAGGAGCAGCCGAAGCTGCCCCTTTGAACGAATTGCGCAACAGACCTGCGCTCAACATTTCTCCTTCGCTTACAGGGAGTAGTACATATCGAATTCGATTGGATGAGTCGTCATACGGAAACGTGTGACATCTTCCATCTTCAAAGCGATATATGCGTCGATCATAGAGTCTGTAAAGACACCACCACGAGTTAAGAACTCACGGTCTTTGTTCAAAGCTTCTAACGCCTCTTCCAAGCTTGCACAAACGGTTGGGATCTTTGCATCTTCTTCTGGCGGCAAGTCATACAAGTTCTTGTCAGCAGCTTCGCCCGGATGAATCTTGTTCTGAACACCATCTAAACCTGCCATCATCAATGCTGAGAAGCAGAGGTATGGGTTAGCCAATGGATCAGGGAAGCGAGTCTCGATACGGCGACCCTTAGGACTAGAAACGTGTGGAATACGAATCGAAGCGGAACGGTTACGCGCAGAGTAAGCTAACTTCACTGGAGCCTCAAAGCCTGGAACTAAACGCTTGTATGAGTTTGTACCTGGGTTAGTGATCGCATTCAGTGCTTTAGCGTGCTTAATGATGCCGCCGATGTAGAACAATGCGAACTCTGATAAACCTGCGTAGCCATTACCAGCAAACAAGTTCTCGCCGTTTTTCCAAATCGATTGGTGAACGTGCATACCAGAACCGTTGTCGCCAACGATAGGCTTAGGCATAAATGTGGCTGTCTTGCCGTATGCGTGAGCAACGTTTTGAATGACATACTTCTGCCAGATAGTCCAGTCAGCGCGCTCAACTAATGTGCTGAACCTGGTGCCCAATTCATTTTGGCCTTGACCAGCAACTTCATGGTGATGCACTTCAACAGGAATACCTAAAGATTCGAGGATTAAACACATTTCAGAACGCATGTCATGGAATGTATCTACAGGAGCAACTGGGAAGTAACCGCCTTTTTTGCCCGGACGATGTCCAGTGTTGCCACCTTCGATTTCAGCAGCTGAAGACCATGGAGCCTCTTCAGAATCTACCTTAACGAAACAACCCTGCATATCAGCACCCCAACGGACGCCATCAAAAATAAAGAATTCTGGCTCTGGACCAAAGTACGCTGTATCACCCAAACCAGTGCTCTTCAAATAGGACTCAGCACGCTTAGCAATCGAACGTGGGTCACGGTCGTAACCTTTGCCATCAGATGGCTCGATCACGTCACATGTGATCACCAATGTTGGCTCTTCATAGAATGGATCGATATAGCAAGCTGTTGGATCAGGCAAAAGCAACATGTCAGAAGCTTCAATACCCTTCCAACCAGCAATAGATGAACCGTCAAATGCATGACCGCTCTCAAATTTGTCTTCGTCAAATGCAGAGATAGGTACTGTTGTGTGTTGCTCTTTACCCTTTGTATCTACAAAGCGGAAATCAACGAAAGTACATTCTTTCTCTTTAACCAACTTCATCACATCAGCGACGGTCTTCGTCATGCAAATCTCCTCTATTAACTGAATTCGGAATACAAACCTAAGGTGTACACCCTTGTTTATTCCAGGCATCAAATATGCCCTTGGGATGTATCTAATTTACTGAAGCAAACAAACGGGAACGATCATTATTGCACTAATTAAGTGCTGAAATACCCCTCAAAACACTTAAAATCACTATATTTGCACCAAATTAGTGCTTAGTCAGATTTTGAAATATCATGAATTGCATAGCCCAAAGCCTGAGTGCCTGTACGCAAAGCAATCCAAGCATCATCTAGGAGGGTCGCATTGCCCTTGATACCCAATTCAATGTGCCGCTCAGCGTAAACGCCCCCTCTAGAGGGATCGCCAACCGACGGGAGACTAAAGACCTTTACCCCCCGAAAAGAGGCCTCAATGCGCTCCATTAAGGGCGTTAAAACGGACTCAATCCCTTTTGGAACGATAAAACTTTGCTCTGCCCAGTTTTCGCGATGAAATAAATTCTGATAATAAGTGTCTAGGCACCAAGCCATCATGGGCGCAGCCATGACGGGAAAACCCGGGAAAAAATAGTGCTCACGAATCGAAAACCCGGGGATCTGGTTATAGGGATTGGGGATGATGTCACTACCGATCGGAAACTCCCCCATCTTGAAGCGATGCTGATTTTCTGCCGTACTCAGATCGGCCTTCGTAGGATCACCCTCTGCCATGATCCGAATACGTCCAGTGATAAGCTCTTGTGCAGTCGCATGTAATTGCGTTTGTGTACCCAAAGCGCAAGCAGCGCATTGCCTTGTATGGTCATCAGGCGTAGCACCAATACCACCGGTACTAAAAACCACATCGCCACTTGCAAAGCTATCTTTTAGGGTGGCGGTAATTTGCTCGGGATCATCTGCAACATATTTAGCCCAAGACAAGCTTAGGCCACGCTCATTTAAAAGCTCAATCAATTTACTGAGATGTTTATCTTGACGACGACCAGACAAAATTTCATCGCCAATCACAATCAAACCGAAACGACGAGTATTCGTTTCGGAGTCCGCGAGACTCGGCTTATTTAACACTTCAACCATGATTTGGTAACTCCATATCAACAACACGCGCTTCTATATTTAAAGATTGATTTAACTCATTGCTGCGCAATTCTTTTAAGGCCTCAAACAGATAATGGGTAAACCAGAGCGCAGCAAAGACAAAAATTAAAGAATAGACCCACAGCGCAACAAAGCTGACGATTGGAAATAAGACTAAAGCTAAGGCAGAAGTTGCCCAGAAAAAAGTGGGTACTGCCCCCAATATTCCAGAAATGATACCCATAGCTAAGAGTGGCCAACGGTGTTGATGCAAAAGGGTATCGCGCTCATCTGCAGTAGCATGCACAGCTAACACATCGTAGGACATCAAACGCATCGTCAACCAGCCCCAAATCAGTGGTGGTAAAACTGCAACCAATGGGGGCATCCACCAGACTGGCAAAGTGAGCATCACCAGAGCTAAGCAGATCAGAGCGGACCAAAGGGTAAAAACAAAGCTACCAAATAAGCTGCCACCCTTTTTCTTCACGATATCTTTATAAGCATATTGCCGCGTGACTACCTTGACAATGGTTGGCACAGTTGTCAAGGCGATGAACACCAATAAACTGATTGCAATTAAGGGGATCAATAGCATCACGAAAAAGAGTGGCGCGATCCATGCACGCGCACTCTCGAAGCCGGCCCAAATTAAACCATCTGCAATCCAACTAGTAAATATCGATGCTGTTAGGAAAGTACTTAGCATCTCCAATGCTGGCGTCCACGTTAACCAAATTAAGGCGCCCCACAAGATCGATACGATCAAAAATGGTCGTAGACTCAGCCATAGCATTTTGGGGTGCATCACGCCAACCAAAGCCAAGCCAAAAGACTTAAAAACTTGCTGCATGCTATCCATAGATTTCCATTACTGCCGTGTTAAGCGCTAGCTTCTATTTTGCCTTGGGAAGGATTTCTCGAATCGAGTGCATCAGACTCTGCCACTGATGCTGCAATACATTGGGTGACAAAGCTAAGTCCCTAACTCCAGTGGGATGAACCTCTTTTGAAAAGATGGCGGTATTGAGCATCATGTCCCACCAAGGAAACAAGACGCCAAAGTTACAGCCGCCTAAAACACCTGGCTTACCTTTAGCCTCGTGACCGTACCCTACTGCATGATGCAGCCGGTGATACATTGGTGAAATCAATGCATATTTAAAGGGCCCGAGGTCGATCTTTAAATTAGCATGTTGCCAGCTCTGAATGAGTTGGCTCAGCACCACCAAAATAATAAATTGGGCAGGTGATACTCCAAACAATAGGGCAAAGAATGAAAACACAAACGCATGCATGATGTCATCAACAATGTGATTACGATCATCAGACCAAGCAGTCATCACCGTTTGACTATGATGCAAGGCATGTAGTTGCCACCACCAATTAAAAACGTGGGATGCGCGGTGATATAGGTACTCCACAAAATCAAGCAATATGAAGTAGATACAAAAACTTACCAATGGTATCGAGGTTACTGATGGCCACCAGGACTCTACATTCAATCTGCCAAAACGAAAGTCATGCAAAACCGAATCAATCTGAAAGAAGAATCCGGATAAGGCAATAAACATCAGCCCATGAAAAATACCTAGGCGGTGAAACAGAGTATAAAAAATATCCGCCTTAGAGTTCTTTGCGAACCGCTCTTGCGTCTCTGCAGGAGAAAATCTCTCCCAAGCTCTCAGAATCACAGCAATCAGGAAAATCTGGATACATCCAAATAAAAACCAATCAATACCATCAAATACATCTTCGGCCATCGACATCAAATCAAATTGATACAAAAATGGTCCAGCCACATAGGTAAACAAGAATTCTTGAATGCCAGCGTAGGCTGAGGCGATGGCGGCTATCAAAGGGTTTGAGTCCATATGGTCAATTGTGACTTATTTATCCCGTTTTGGCAGAGTTGCAAAACAAAACCCTCGGGCCTTTAAATTCAAGATCAGTTGCTCTAAAACTGCTGGAGCCCAGGGATCCTTGCGTGACCAAATACCCAAATGCGCCATAGTGATGTCGCCATCCTGAAGTTGGCTGCTAGCCTTATCTAAAAGCATTTTGTTCGGATGGGTCTGTGAACTTAGCTCATCACCCAAAAATCCGGCAGGATTCCAGCCAACATGCTGGTAAGCACATTGATTACCCATCCTAATCGAACGGGGCGATGTTTTTCCACCGGGGGCACGCCAGATTTTTTCAATATTGCTACCTGTTAACTCTTTAAAGCGCTCATCCACCCGTCGGATTTCTCGGCAATAAGCTGCTTCGTTGAACAGAGTTGCCACTCCAGCCTTTGGTCCAAATTGTGGCTTTGCAAAGATTTCTCCGCTTGGGCCATCCTTCACAAAGTACAAATGGTCGTAGGTATGACTACCAAAATGATGGCCTTCGCGCACCCGATCTTGCCAATACGATTTCCAAGAATCGTCTAAAGAAAAATCACCACGACTCGTTTTTTCATTCGCTAGAAAAAAAGTGGCTTTCACATTTTGACGATTCAAAATGTCGGCAATCGTTTGCGCTACAGACATATTGCCGGTATCAAACGTCAGGTAAACCGTTTTTTTACAATTCGCCTCTTGTGCGATACCCAACGAGGAGCATGCCGCTAAAACAATGAATGTCGTCAGTCGAACAAGGGTCGCATTCAAGTGCATCTATTTGGCTTATTCCCAGCTAGCACGCGGCGTAAAGAAAACACCGTGAGGGGATCTACCAACAGGAATGACTGAGACCAGCTTCATCGAAGGTATATCAATCACTCCCACCTTTTTAGAAAAGCGCAGAGTAACCCACATCGTTTTTCCATCGGGTGTAATTTCCATATCATCGGGACCTGCTGGTAGCCCAGTGATATCGCCCGTCTTTTCTAAGGTTTGCATATTAATCATGCTAATGCTCGACGCAATACGATTGGTTACGAACACATGCTTTTTATCGCCTAAGGGTCGGAAATTATGGGCACCCTTGCCAGTAACGATTCGTTTTACCTCTTTGCGGGTTTTCCAATCAATCACCTGAACATAATCCTCACCCGTAATGCCAATGAGTAGGTATTGATCACCAGGCGTCAGCCAGACTCCTGCTGGCACCTTACCTGTGGTGATTTTCCACAGGACAGTCTGGGTATCCAAATCAATTGCAGCCAGTTCATTGGAGTCTTGCAAGGTAATAAAGGCGATCTTGCTATCTGCCGTGAAAGCGACATGACTTGGTGTCTTACCCAGCTTGATTGCTTTTGCTAACTTGAGATCCGCACCCTGCGCGTGATAGACGTCTACCCTGTCTAAGCGATTGCCATTGGCAACAAACCACTTATTGTTGGGTGAATAACCAATTTGGTAGGGGTCAATGATGTCCGGTATCCTGCCAGTCAACTCACCGGTAGTGGGATTCATCAGCACAACATCATTGCCTGCTGCATTGGCAATCAGTAATGTCTTTTGATCAGGGGTCATCATTAAGTGATGAGGCTCTTTCCCAACCGGCACTGTCTTAATCACTTTGCGGGTGGGCATATCAATCAAGCTAACGGTAGCCTCACCAGAATTTAAGACCACTGCTAACTTGGGCTCCGCCTTGGACTCAGATGAGCTTACACCTTGAGCAGGGGCAGCATTTGCAAGCCCTATTAGGGCAGAGGAGACCAGGATCGAAATACTGCCAAATGTGGCATTACGAATGTAAGTTTGCATGCCTTACATTGTAAGCAATTGATTCGTTCGACGTAGGCCCTTGACTAGAATCCCTTGATCTATCGCAAGCTAGCCAAGACCTTTTCTAGGCGCTTTAAGGACATTGGGCTTGGAGTCTTTAACTCTTGGGCGTATAGAGCCACCCTTAACTCCTCTAGTTGCCAGCGAAAATCCACTAAAGCCTGATCCTCACCAATGGCATATGCCGCAGAGCCATGGCCAGCCTGAACGAGTTTTTGCCATGGCCTGGCAACCGACTCCCAGTCTTTTTGGCACTGTGCATCCCGGCTAGGATTGGCACGCAATTTATCAATGCGCATAGCAATAGCCTTGAGATAGCGAGGGAAATGCACCAACTGGCCATATGGAGTGTCTGAAACAAATTTGGCAAATATGAGGCCCTGAACTTGGTTCTGAATATCCGCATGGGCAGTAGCTGAAGCAGCCTTGGCTTGGGATAGCTTCTTTTGCAGATCCGCATAAGCCTGCAATGCCGCCAAGGCATGCTTTGAAATCTCCTGCGCAATCAGAGCTAAACGGGGCTTGCCTGCTTGCAAACGCTCTGCAAATTGCTCGGCATTGACGGGTAATGGATCATTCATAAATGCCCGCTCCAGAGCGAGATTGAGAATTTGCTCAATTAAGCCATCCACAGATCCAATATTGATAAACAGCAATCCAAGCTCCCGAATTCCGGGGAGTTGTTTTTGCAGCGCCTTGAGTGTGTCTTTGTTAGATAGTGCGAATAATCTACGCAATCCTTGCCAATGGTGTTTTCTGGCTTCTAACAAATCATCGAACACTTCAAGATCGCACGCTTCAGTACGATCCACTAAGGCAGGGTAGCCAAATAAGGTGCGATTGCCTTTCTGAATTTCTAGAGTCTCGGGTAGTTCACCAAAGTCCCAGTTTCGATAACCGCCCTGCTCTACCGTTTTTACTGAAGACGCATTACCGCCTTGATTAGTTTTGTTAATCGGAGCTGCATTACTTACTGGGGCACTAGTCCCGAGCTCTTCATGGACGGCTTGCTGCGCTATGGCCTGGAAGGCTGTGCGAGCTGTCTCTCCATATTCAGCACGTAATCGGGATAAATTGCGCTCCAACTCGAGCTGACGGCCGTGCTCATCTACTAAGCGGAAATTCATTGAAGAATGCAAAGGTAAGGATTCGGGTCTGAAATCAGTCCGTTTGATTTCTAAGCCACGCTCTTTACGAATATCGGTAATCAGACTATCTAAAAAGTCGCCTACCCCAAACTGCTTGCTTGATAGCATCCGCTCTAAAAAAGATTTTGCATACTCGGGCAGTGGGATGCAGTGGCGACGCAATTTCTGAGGGAGTGATTTGAGTAATAAGCCAATTTTTTCTTCACACATGCCCGGCACTAACCAATCACATCGACGACCATCCACTTGGTTCAATAGGGTCAGCGGAACTACCAGCGTTACCCCATCTTTGGGACTGCCAGGCTCGAAGTGATAAGTCAAACTCAGCTCGCTACCACCAACCATCATCTTTTTAGGGTAGCGATCTACCGTAATTCCAGCTGCCTCATGGCGCATTAGATCTGCTTTAGCTAAGCGCAAAAGACTGTCTGGATTCTCCCCAGCAATGTCTTTACTCGCTAATGTCTTAAGCAACCAAGCCTTCATGCTCTCCCTACTCAGAACATCCTCAGGAATGCGTGAGTCGTAAAAAGCAAACAGGAGATCATCATCCACCAACACATCGGGACGTCGTGAACGATGCTCGAGTGCCTCGATCTCTTTAATTAGTCTGCGGTTATGCCAAAAGAATTCAAAAGTCCCGGGATATTTTTTTCTTGCATCAGCCTCAGTCTCCCGCATTAATGCTGGGCTATCCATACGACCAAACATCTCTTCTTGAACCAAGGCTTGGGTAATGAATAAATTACGCGCATCTTTTGGGTTATGGGGCTCATAACGTACGCGACGGCCATGATAAATCGGTAGACCGTATAAAGTACCGCGCTCAAAGGCCATGACCTCCCCTTGACGGCTATCCCAAAATGGCTCGCTCAAAGATTTAATCAGGCGGTGGGCTGCAACCTTCTCAACCCACCCGGGCTCGATCTTGGCAATCGTGCGAGCGTACATGCGATTGGTTTCTTGCAATTCACCAGCCAAAATCCAAGCGCCGGCCTTTTTGCCAATTGTTGAGCCTGGCCAAATAAAAGGACGAATGCCGCGAGCGCCCATGTAGCTGCCAGTTTTACTGCCACGCTCCTGGGATTTTTCATCCTCCTCTTTTTTTGCTACATAACCCAAGAGGCCCGTTAAGAGCGAGAGGTGAACTTGTTCATAGGTAGCGGCAGATGGATTTTCTTTCCAGCCCTTTTCACCTAACATCGTATGCAGCTGACCATGAACATCGCGCCACTCACGCAGACGTCTTGGTGATAAAAACTTACTGCGACATAAATTCTCTAATTGTCGATTGCTATGCTTATGCTTTAAAGCATCTTGATACCAATCCCACAGCTTGACGAAGCTCAGAAACTCGGAACGCTCATCCGCAAACTGTAAATGGGCTTGGTCAGCAGCGGCTGCCTGATCCATCGGTCGATCACGTGGATCCTGTGTAGCCAAAGCGGAGGCGATGATGGTGACCTCACGCAATGCATTGTGCTCTTTGGCCGCCAATAGCATTCGACCAATCCGAGGATCTAATGGGAGATCCGCTAACTGCTTACCAATGGGAGTGAGCTTGAATCTACTGTTGCTATCTTTATCGTTATCAACGGTGGCATCGTCATAGACGATGGCGCCCAACTCATCAAGCAGCTGGACACCGTCAGCAATCGCGCGACCTAAAGGTTTATCAATGAATGGAAATTCTTGAATACGAGGCAAACGTAGAGAGCTCATGCGAAGCAATACCGCTGCTAATGAGCTACGCAGGATTTCTGGATCAGTAAATTTGGGGCGACTTAAATAATCTTGTTCGCTATAAAGACGAATGCAAATACCATCCGACACACGACCGCAACGACCTGCTCTCTGATTGGCAGCTGCCTGAGAAATTGATTCAATCTGAAGTTGTTCTACTTTGTTACGGTAGGAGTAGCGTTTGACGCGAGCTAAGCCACTATCGACCACATAACGAATATTAGGAACTGTTAATGAGGTCTCAGCAACGTTCGTCGTCAAAATAATACGTCGGCCATTACCAGGACTAAATACGCGCTCTTGCTCCGCAACCGATTGCCGAGCAAAGAGACTCAGAATTTCCGGATGAAAGCGCTGCTGGAGAACATGGTCTTTTCTGAGAGCTTCAGCACAATCCCGAATCTCCCGCTCTCCAGGCAAGAAAACCAGCACATCGCCTGCGCCCGAAACGCCCTCGCGCCATACTTTTGTAATAGCTTCCGTTACAGCGTCAGAGAGCTCCTTGGCCTCTTTAGATTCTTTTTTTCCGTCAGGCTTAACTTCAGGCTCTAGTGGTTCATAACGTTGCTCGACCGGGAACAGTCGCCCACTCACCTCAATGACTGGAGCGGACTTGCCATTTAATGCGAAATGATCTGAAAAGCGCTTCGCATCAATGGTGGCTGAGGTAATGATCAACCTCAGATCTGGGCGCTTGGGCAGCAACTGTCTCAGATAGCCTAATAGAAAATCAATATTGAGGCTACGTTCATGGGCCTCATCAATGATGAGAGTGTCGTAGGCACGTAACTGAGGGTCTCGCTGTGTTTCTGCTAGCAAGATACCGTCGGTCATCAACTTAATTGAAGCGCCCTGACTGGTCTTATCAGCAAAGCGCACTTGGTAGCCTACGTCTTGACCGATTGGAGTACCCAACTCCTGGGCAATACGCTTTGCAGTGGCTGTAGCAGCGATACGGCGAGGTTGGGTGTGTCCGATGAGTCGACCACCGTTCATGGTGCCCCTGCCAAGGTCTAAACAGATTTTGGGTAATTGGGTTGTTTTGCCCGATCCAGTCTCACCACAAACAATGACAACCTGATGAGAGCTCAAGGCATCCTTGATGATTTGGCGCTGACTTGATACCGGCAACTCCTCCGGAAAGCGAATCTCCAGCCGTCGAAGGGTGTTGGAAGCAGGCACAGTCTCAGGGCTTGCTTTGGGTTTTTGTTGGTTTATGGGCTCTTGCACCCTATAATTTTCTCACTATGCCAACAAATGCACCGAATCCCGGCTCAAATGCCGAAGAATCCAGCTCTAACTTTCCTTTTGTAGGATGG
>JBJOEU010000017.1:0-11033 GCA_046049115.1 Pseudomonadota bacterium | reverse complement strand
GCCTTACTACGTCAATATTGCACCTAATCGTGACTTGCTTTTGCTGCCACGTGTTATGGGTCAACGTGGAGTGCAGTTGGGCGCTAAGTACCAGTTTTTGGATAAACAATCTTCAGGCAGTCTTGGCGGAGACTATCTTCCTTATGACCGTAAGACAGGAACTGATCGCTGGCGCTATGACTGGCAGCAGAGACAGAACTTTGGTGGCGACTTATTGGGTATGGGCGGGATTCCCATTGCTGGTGCTTGGACTGGTTATGCCAATGTGGCGCGGGTTTCAGATAACCTATATCCAACAGACTTTTCGCAAAGTATGGCAGGTGCAGTGACCAGCCAGTTCCGCCAAGAGCTTGGTACTACTAAGAACTTAACGGGGGGCTTAAGCAATTGGACTGTGGCAGCCAGGGCGATGACATTCCAGACCTTGCAGCCCGATCCAACAGTAACCGTGCAGTCTCCATACAATATTCTGCCGAACATTACTGCCACTTATAACAATCGTTTAACGCCAACAGTTGCTGATTCGAGTGGTAAATATATTACCTTGCCATCTGGCCCCGTAACAACGTTTTCAACGGATTACACTCGCTTCGCATACAACATTGGTGGGAACTTAGCTGCTACTGCTCCCGGAGCCTATAGTCAGGCAGACCGAACTGTTATTAAGGGTGCAATGGCATTGCCCCAGATTACTCCAGGCTACTACATCACTCCCAAGATGAGCTTCCAGTCTAATACCTATAACGCTACCCCTTTCAACCCCGTGGGAGCCCCTGTTGCTCAAGGTTTTACGATCCCTACATTCAGCCTGGACTCAGGACTATCGTTTGAAAGAGATGCAGCTGAATTAAAAGGTTTCTTTGGGCGCGATATGTTGCTCACAATGGAGCCAAGGGCATTTTATGTTTACACCCCGTTTCAAAGCCAATCTCAAACCCCTCTGTTTGATACGGCAGACGCTGGTTTTGGTACCACTCAAATTTTTAGTGAAAATACGTTCATTGGTAATGACCGTATTGCCGACAACAATAAGTTAACGGGCGGCATTACCAGTCGCATGATCGAGGCTAATACTGGCGCAGAACGAGCTAACGTAACCCTTGCGCAGCGTCAAGCTTTTACGGGGCAGAAGGTAGGCCTTAACGGTACCATTGCAAATCCTACAACCTATTCAGATACTTTGGGCTCAGCCTCTGTGCGTCTATTGGGTAACTTGAGTGCGGATATGTTCGGCCAGTACAACACTCAATTAAATCGCTTAGTGCAAACAACCGTAGGCGGTAGCTGGCGCCCAACTCCAGGTAGAAATTTGAATTTTGGCTATAGAAACGTGTGGTCACCACCGACTCAACCATCACTACAAAACAATACCCCAGGAACCTTAGCTCAGACCACTACCGATCAATATAACATTTCAGGGCAATGGCCTTTGACTCGCGAGGTTTCGGTATTGGGACGCTGGGGGTATGACGCCCTAACTACTAAAACGCTGAATACGCTGGTGGGTTTAGAGTGGATGCGTGACTGTTGGACTTTGCGTGGAGCTTACTCGCAGATGGTAAATACCTCACAAATAACTACAACTCAGGTTTTATTCCAAATAGAATTTAGGGGCTTCGGTAGCGCTGGTGGCAATCCAGTTGATATCATGAAGTTTAATGTTCCTGGATATATGCCTACTTCTAAGCCCGTACCACCTTCAATATATGAGAACTATCAATGATGCGTAGGAATCGATTTAATCAAGCACTTGCAGCCGCAATTTTTGCTGGCCTTGCTTTGCTGTCTCAGTTCGTGTTTGCACAAGATAGCTCAAAGATTTCAGCTGATAGCAAGATTAGAAATATTGATGGCGTTGCCGCAGTTGTGAATACAGGCTATGTGACACGTAAAGAAATTGATGATCGGATTGTTGCTTTGCAAAAGCAGGGAGGCAAGCTCCCTGATGCTGCCGCCTTACGCAAGACAGTATTAGAGCGCCTCATCCTCGAAAAAATTCAATTACAAAATGCTGAGCAAGAGGGCATTGCAGTAAGTAATAAAGAGTTGGATAAGATTATTGGTGATATTGCTGCTAAGAATAAGTTAACACTCGCTGAGTTAAAGGTAAAAATTGCAGCTACTGGTAGTACCTATGACCGCTATCGCCAAATGTTGCGCGATGATGTGGTTATTAGTCGTTATCGTGAGCGCGAGGTCGAGGGCAAGGTTAAGATTTCTGATGCAGAGGTAGACAATTTTATTTCTGACCGTAATCGTGAGGTGGCTGGTGGTGGAAAGCCCGCACGTTCAACCCCCGCTGTCAAAGGTGAACCTGAAGAGATTGACGTTGCGCAGATTTTTATTCCTGCCGATGCCAATGCTGGGGCTGGTGCTCAGGCTGAGGCAAAGAAGAAGGCGGAATTTCTTTTACGTGAAGCCCGTGGTGATATCGATTTCTTGCAGTTAGGCGCAATGGCTGCAAAAGATAATCCAAAAATCAAGTTTCAAGATTTGGGCTACCGTACCCCAGATCGCCTGCCGCAACTGTTTTATGAGGCTGTCAGAAACACAGGTAGCGGGCAAGTTGCAAACGCTGTGGTGAAGAGCCCCGCTGGCTACCATGTTCTCAAAGTCTTAGATCGTCGAGCGCTAGTCGCTGGCGCCCCTGAGCCGCAGCAAGCTGCCCCTCAAGAAAGTTCCACTACCCCACAAAATATTATGGTGACCCAAACTTTGTCCCGTCATATTTTGTTGCGTAGTCGTGCGGGCTTAACGGATCAAGATGCTGAAAGACGCCTGGCAGGTTATCGTGATCAGGTCCGTGCAAAAACTGCTGATTTTGGCGATTTAGCTAAAAAATATTCTGAAGATGGATCTGCTGCTAACGGAGGTAATTTAGGCTGGATGGGTCCTGGTGATTTGGTTCCAGAATTTGATCAGGCAATGAATCGCTTGCAAATAGGTGAAGTAAGCAATCCAGTAAAGACTGAATTTGGTTGGCATTTGATTCAGGTGCTCGAGCGTCGTGAAGCGCAGTTAACTTTAGAGAAGCAGCGCCAATTTGCCCGCGCAGCTATTCGTGAACGTAAGTTTGAGCAGGCCTATCAAGATTGGCTACGTGAGTTACGCGACACTGCTACGGTGAAGATTATTAACGCAGATGATCCAGCAGCTAGCCCCCGTTAATCTCGTCATTAGCTCTGGAGAGCCTGCAGGGGTTGGTCCAGAAGTCTCTATTGCAGCTGCATTGGCCTTCTTACAAGAGCAAGCCACAGGCACAATTACTTTGCTAGGCGATAGCAGCTTATTTCCAAGCGCCGCTATCCCTAAAGAGTTATCAAATCGTTTTAAGTTGGAATCTATTGCGCTAGCTTCTCCAGTAACTGCTGGCCAATTAAATCCTGCCAATGCGCAATATGTTCTGAGTATTCTTGATGCTGCTGTTAAGGGCTGTCTTGATGGTCGTTTTGATGCCATGGTGACTGCGCCAATACAAAAGAGTGTGATTAACCAGGGCAATACTTCAAATGAGCATTTATTTACTGGACATACGGAATACCTAGCAAAGCTTTGCCATCAGGATCACGTTGTCATGATGTTGTGCGCGACATTGCCGGCTGGCTTATTGGGATTGCATAAGAGTCGTGACCTTAGGGTGGCCTTGGTAACAACCCATCTGCCTCTAAGGGAAGTTCCGAGTGCACTCAGCCAGCAATATATTCTAGAAACAATTCAGATCGTCGATCAGGATCTTCGGACCAAGTTTGGGATTGCTAAGCCCCTTATTCGAATGGCGGGACTCAATCCGCATGCCGGTGAGTCAGGTTATCTTGGTCGCGAAGAAATTGATGTCATTATTCCTGCTATTGAGGCTGCTAAGGATTTAGGTATTCAAGTAAGCGGACCTTATCCAGGAGATACGATGTTTGATGCTAAAGCTTTGGATAGCGTAGATGCATTTATTGCGATGTATCACGATCAGGGTCTGGCGCCATTTAAGTTTGTCAGTTTTGGTGGTGGCGTGAATGTCACCCTAGGCCTACCGGTTATTCGCACTTCAGTGGATCATGGTACTGCGCTAGACATTGCTGGAAAAGGGCTTGCAGACTCAGGCAGCATGTTGGAGGCTTTGCGACTGGCCCATCAATTAGCGGTAAACGTAAAGAACGCAAAGAATCTATCAACATGACGCATCAAGCCCGTAAACGATTTGGTCAGAACTTTTTGCAGGACTCTGGAGTGATCTACTCCATAGTTGCAGCAATCAATCCTAGTGAAAATATGCACGTGATTGAGATTGGTCCTGGCCTTGGCGCATTAACAAGACCCTTATTAAGCAACTTAGATCACTTGGATCTTCTGGAGATTGACCGAGATTTAGTGGCCTACTGGAATCAAGAGAATCTTAAGGGTCTGAATGTGATTGAGGGAGATGCCCTCAAGTTTGATTTTCTGGAATGGGCCAATGCCCGCCCAGCCAATAGTGGCCTGTGTAAGGTGGTCGGTAACTTGCCATACAACATCTCCTCTCCATTACTCTTTCATCTTGTTTCTGCTGCCCATGCAATTGATGAGCAGGTATTTATGTTGCAAGCTGAAGTGGTTGAGCGAATGGTCTCTAAGGCCGGTGGTTCTGAATTCAGCCGGCTTTCTGTCATGTTGCAAGCGCGCTACGATATGGAGCAAGTTTTAGAGGTTCCCCCTGAGGCATTTGATCCTCAACCTAAGGTCAATTCTGCTGTAGTGCGCATGATTCCACGCAGAGATTTCAGCCTGAGTGATGCGCAGTGGCATGCCTTGGAAAAAGTAGTAGCCGCAGCATTCTCTCAAAGAAGAAAAATGCTGCGCACGAACTTAGCAGCCTTTGCTGATCGACTGTCTCTATCTGAGTCTGAGTTAAAGGCGCGTGCCCAAGATATTCCGGTGGAGCGCTACATTGAATGGGCTCAAACTTTAGCCCACTAAGCTTCTGGTTTTACTGGTAAGCAGTAGGATCAATCGCCCGCATTTCAGCTTCAATCCATTTTTCTACTTCTTGATGAAGTTGACCACCTGTTTTTCCAGTAGAGCTAATGGCAGGACCGATTGAGAAGATCACTGTTCCAGGCTGCTTTAGAAAGCTATTCTTAGGCCAGCAACGGCCGGCATTGTGCGCAATCGGAATCACCAAAGCTTCAGTAGCGCTTGCCAGCCTTGCGCCACCCTTGCTATATGGCTTGTGAGATCCGGTAGGCGTTCTAGTTCCCTCTGGAAACAACAAAATCCATTTGCCTTCACTTAAGCGTTTTTTCCCTTGACCGACGACTGAGATGGCAGCAGTTTCTTTGCTGTTGCGATTGATGTGAATCATCTTGAGCAAAGCCAAAGCCCAACCAAAGAAAGGGATCCAAAGCAACTCCCTTTTGAAAACAAAGCAAACCTGCTTGGGAAGCAGTGCGATATAGAAAATAGTTTCGTAAGCAGACTGATGTTTGCTCAATACGACAACAGGCTTATCCAAAACCGCCATCATATTTTCCATCCCGCGAATTTCGTATCTAATTCCGCAAAGAGGTTGCAAAATCCAGATGACGACTTTATTCCAAAGTCCAATAAAGCGATAGCGATTCTCTGGATTGAGGAATGGAAAAACTAGAATGCAAAGTACCGACCAGATCGGCGTGAATATCAGCAGAAAGAGAGTAAACAGGGCTGAACGAATAAAAGTCATATTGGCATTAAACCTGATCTTGTAGAAGTGCGGTAGCAAATGCCATCAGATCGGCATGAACCTGCGTATCTTCTGGAAGGCCGCCTTTATCCAGAGTTTTACTGCCCTTCCCAGTCAATACTAAATGCGGACTTGCGCCTAAGGTAACTCCTGCCTGCAAGTCGCGCAGTGAGTCGCCCACAATCGGCACCCCCAATAAAGGCATGACACTCTGATTTTTCTTGTAGCGCAACGCTATCTCTTTCATCATCCCCGGTAGAGGCTTGCGGCAATCGCATGCATTGGCGTCGGTATGCGGGCAAAAGAAAATACTATCGATATGACCGCCCAAGGGTTTGAGCAGTTTATCCATCTTGCTATGCATTGCATGCAGATCATTAATATTGAAATAGCCTCGCGCCAAACCAGATTGATTGGTCGCCACGGCAATTTGGTAGCCCGCTTGATTCAATAGCGCAATAGCTTCAAGACTACCTGGTAGCGGAATCCACTCATCACTCGACTTCACATAATCATCGCGATCTTCATTGATCACCCCATCGCGATCCAGAATGATGAGTTTAGAAGAGCTGATGCTCATGCTAATTTGCCGAGGTCGGCAATGAGATTCATTTTCTGGTGAAGTTGTTGCAGGAGTGCCAGGCGGTTATCACGCAGATCTGGATTTGGGTCCATCACCATGACATCGGCAAAGAATTGATCGATTGGAGCACTTAAAGCTACCAATGCCTTTAATAGATCTACAAACTGACGTTGCTCATAAGTAGTAGTAAGTGTTGGAGTCAGCTTTTCAAGTGCTTCGTATAGAGCGATTTCAGCAGGAACTTGTAAGAGTTTGCTTGAGCAGGTTAATGGAATAGTGGCGGCATTCTTTCTCAGAATATTACTAATACGCTTATTGGCAGCAGCCAACTGAGATGCTTCTGCTAGGGAATTAAATTCACGTAAAGCAGTTAAGCGATCAATTAAGTCATTTAATTGGGCAGGTGATTGACTTAATACGGCATCAATCTCTTCGGTAGTGAATGGCTTACCAGCAACTGCTTGGTCACGTAAGTAAGCGCGTAGGCGATCAATGATGAAGGCATAAATATCTTCAGCCTTCGCCTTTTCTTGAACGTCTTTTTGCGGAAATTGTTTGCGTGCCAGCTCGATTAAGTCGGGCAGACTTAGGCTGAGATTCTTCTCTAGCAAGAGTCGGCAAATTCCAAGAGCATGACGACGCAGAGCGTAGGGGTCTTTATCACCGGTAGGTGCAAGGCCAACCCCCCAAATACCAACTAAGGTTTCTAGCTTGTCGGCGATAGCCAGTATGGTGCCTGTCTGAGTTTGTGGCAATGCATCGCCAGCAAAGCGAGGCATGTAGTGTTCGCTACAGGCAGAAGCTACTTCGGAATTTTCACCATCATGCGTAGCGTAGTAACGGCCCATAATGCCCTGGAGCTCTGGGAACTCACCAACCATATCGGTTAACAAATCGGTTTTTGCAATTTCAGCAGCACGGCCAGCAAGCGTCTCATTAGCCGATAAAGTTTTTGCAATACCAACAGCAATACCTTGAACACGCTTGGTACGGTCTAATTGATTGCCGAGCTGATTGTGATAAACCACTTTTCCAAGATCGGCTACACGAGATGCCAATGGACGTTTTTGATCTTGTTGGAAAAAGAAGCGTGCATCAGAAAGTCGTGGACGTACTACACGTTCGTTCCCGGAAATAATCGCTTCTGGTTTATCAGTTTCAATATTAGAGACAATTAAGAAGCGATTGCGTAACTTACCTTGTTTGTCAGTCAATGCAAAGTATTTTTGATTGGTCTGCATGGTCAGAATCAAGCATTCTTGTGGCACTTCCAAGAACTCTTGATCAAAGTGACACTCATAAATTGCTGGCCACTCAACCAAAGCCGTTACTTCATCTAATAAGCTTTCTGGCATCAACACTAAATCAGCACCAGCTGCTTTTAATAATGCAGACTCGATAAATTCACGACGCTTACTAAAGCTTGGTAATACTTTTGCTTTAGTGGTGAGGTCAGACTCATACTGATCTGCGGAGGCAATAGTAATGACACCTGGAGCTAAAAAGCGGTGACCTTCTGTTTGGTTTTCTGCATCAATGCCTAATGCGCTGATATGCAATGTTTGTTTACCATGGAGGGCGATGATGCGGTGCGCAGGACGTGCAAATTCTACGTCTGCCAATTCACCATTTTTCTGTAGCACTTGATAGTGCATCATTTTGGCGATGGGTAATTTGCCCAGTGTTTGCTCGAGTGCTTGTTGAGCAGTTTGCTCTAATGCCGCACCTTTGGCGATGACATTAAGATATAGGGCTTCATTCTTACCTTCCCCCGCTTTTTCTAAAGTGGACAGATCGATATCTGCATAGCCCAAAGAGGCTAATTTCTTTTGTAGTGGTGCGGTCGGCTTTCCATCGGCATCAAAAGCAATGCTGGTCGGGAGTAATTTTTCACGCACTGGATAGTCTGGAGCTTGACTCAAGACATTGCTAATTTGAACTGCAAGGCGACGCGGTGTTGCATAACCAGTAGCAAGAGAGTTGTCGCCCAAGAGGCCTGCAGCTTTTAGAGCTGAATAAATACCTTCACTAAAAGCATCGCCTAAACGGCGCAATGATTTTGGTGGAAGCTCTTCGGTAAACAACTCAATCAGAAGGTTGTCTGATTGAGGGGTGGAATTCTGTGTACTCATAATTAGATCGAGCTACTTAGGCTTTGGATTGACGTTGGCACATCGGGAATCCCAACTTCTCGCGAGACTCAAAGTAAGCCTGCGCTACTGCGCGAGAGAGATTACGGATGCGTCCGATATAGGCTGCACGCTCGGTAACTGAAATAGCGCCACGGGCATCCAGTAAGTTAAAGGTATGTCCAGCCTTGAGTACCATTTCGTAGGCGGGTAAGGCCAGTGGCACTTCCATCAAACGCTTTGCTTCGCTTTCATAGTTAGTGAAGTTGGCAAACAAGAGGTCGGTGTTGGAGTGTTCAAAGTTATAGCAAGATTGCTCCACTTCATTCTGGTGATACACATCACCATAAGAGATGCCATCTGCCCAAACGAGGTCGTATACGTTCGAGCAATTTTGAATATACATTGCCAAGCGCTCAATACCGTAGGTGATTTCGCCTAAAACGGGTTTACAGTCAATGCCACCCACTTGCTGGAAATAGGTGAACTGCGTTACTTCCATGCCATTGAGCCAGACTTCCCAACCTAAGCCCCAAGCACCTAAGGTTGGGTTTTCCCAATCATCCTCAACAAAACGCACATCGTTCTTTTGAAGGTCAAGACCTAAGGCCGCAAGCGAGCCTAAGTAGAGTTCAAGAATATTTTCTGGGGCAGGCTTCAGTACTACCTGGTACTGGTAGTAGTGCTGCAGGCGATTCGGATTTTCTCCATAGCGACCATCTTTTGGTCTGCGCGAGGGTTGGACGTAAGCTGCTTTCCATGGCTCAGGGCCAATGGCCCTCAAGAAAGTGGCTGTATGAGATGTACCGGCACCGACCTCAAGGTCAATAGGTTGCAATAGGGCGCAACCTTGTTGGTCCCAGTAATCTTGGAGTTTGAGAATGATTTGCTGAAAAGTAAGCATGATTTACCTGGCTAAGCCTTTGATTTTACATGGCTAAGCTAGTGAACCAGGAAATTGCGATTAGATCCGTTTTTGGCGAATCAGACCCCAGAGGAGCAAGAGGCAAGAAAGACTCAATATAGGCACATTTCCCCAAAGTACGTAAGGAGTTGTGCCTGAGTAGGCCTGAATTTTAAGGCTCAATACGCCTTGGGTAAATTCATCTAGTTGTGACAGTACTTTGCCATCGGGCCCAAGCGCTGCCGTGATGCCTGTATTAGTGGCCCGTAAGGCTGGAAGACCAGTCTCTAGAGAGCGTAACTGGGATAACCTTAACTGTTGAGCTGGTGCTTGAGAATCCCCAAACCAGGCCAGATTGGTCATATTGATCAATAGGTTGACGGGTTGACTACTGTAATGAATACGGGAGGCTAATTCCCCGCCAAAGACATCCTCATAGCAAATCGTGATGGCCGCATGAACTGCATCTTTGCCAGAGCGAATAATGCTGAAAGGGGCTTGATCTTGCTTGCCCCGTGCAAAGTCGCTCATGGGTACGTTGAAAGCATTTACAAACCAATGAAAGCCGGGTGGAATAAATTCCCCAAAAGGTACTAAGTGGGATTTGTCGTATTGATAGTTTTGGGCATTGGGGGAGAATCCAAGCGCACGGTTGGTGTACTGCACCCCTGCAGAATTACTCACCTCTCCAATGACACCAAGCAAAACATTGCTAGAGGTGTTGTTAGAAAACTGTTGGAGCGATCCCAGTAAGCCGGTGGGTAGATTACTTTGAGGCCATGGATAAGCAGTCTCTGGAGTAATGATGAGATCGGCTGATTGGCTCTCGATGACATTGGTATAAAAACTCAATTGCTCTTCAATGGCTTTGGGATTGAACTTGAGACTCTGCTCAAAATTGCCCTGAATTAAACGAATGCTGAGTGGCTCGCCAACCGGTTTTGTGAAAGTCCAAAAGCTAGCAAGTTGTGCGAGTGCGACAGTAGAAATAATGCAGGTAGTACTAAAAAAGATATTTTTTCTTAGCTGTGTAATTTCCCAAGAAATCCACACCACTAAAAATGTGCATGCAAGACCACCGAAGAATGGCGCTACTGGTGCGAAGGGGCCATTGAATTGCGCCTCAGCAAATCCCATCCAAGGAAAGCCAGTTAGCACTACGCTGCGCAGATATTCAATCACTACCCAGGAGGCCGCGAGTACCAGGCCCGTCAAGTACTTACGTCTTGCTAGACAGAGGGAGAGGGAAGCGCTGGAGAAAAATAAAGCCATTCCAGCGGCCAATAAAAATACCGCTAAGCCAGAAAGCGTAGCATGCATTCCGCCGATGTCATGCAGGCTAATGTAGATCCACCATAGGCCGACAACAAAGTAGCCCAGACCAAAGGACATTCCAGAAATAAATTGATTTTTAATCGAGAGGTTTAGCTGATGGCCCATTCGCCACCAAATTAAACTCAAGATTGGAATTTGTATCCAGCCACCATACGGCAGCTCTGCTGCAGCAGCTAGCAATGCTCCTAGAAAAAATAGCAGCAACACATTGGTGCCATTACGAAGTCTTGCTGATTGTGAAGCATTCAAGGTAATTCTCAGGAGGGTTTTTTCGGGAGTTGTCTTGCAAGCAGAATATGAATCTGTCTTGGATCAGCACGCTGAACCTCAAATTCAACCCCGTCAATTTCAATCAGCTCACCCATCTTCGGTACTCGACCAAGATGCTGA
>JBJOEU010000016.1:0-11081 GCA_046049115.1 Pseudomonadota bacterium | reverse complement strand
GACCTCTGTTGGGCTGCTGGTGATATGCGTAGCCGTGGATTCTTATTAGGCGGTACCGCTGGTAGAACCACTTTGAATGGTGAAGGTCTTCAGCATGAGGATGGCCATAGTCAAGTATGGAGCGCCTCAATTCCAAACTGTATTAGCTATGACCCTTCATTCTCATTTGAAGTAGCGGTAGTCATTCAGGATGGTATGCGCCGCATGCTGGCTGAACAAGAAGATGTGTACTACTACATCACTTTAATGAATGAGAACTACGCTCATCCAGCTATGCCAAAAGGTGCAGAGCAAGACATTATTAAGGGGATGTACAAACTGAAGTCGGTTGGCGATGCCAATGCGAAATTGCGCGTACAACTCTTAGGATCTGGAACCATCTTCCGTGAAGTGATTGAAGCCGCTGAAATCTTGCATAAAGATTGGGGTGTTTCTTCAGATCTCTGGGGTTGTCCAAGCTTTACAGAGTTAGGTCGAGATTGGAATGCAGTTCACCGTAATAACCTTCTCAATCCAACAGCTTCGCCTGCTTTATCTCATGTAGAGAAGTGTCTCAAAGATACTGCCGGCCCAATTATTGCTGCAACTGACTATGTACGACTATTTGCTGAGCAAATTCGCCCAGCGATCCAGCATATGGGTCGTCGCTTTGAAGTATTGGGTACAGATGGTTTTGGTCGCTCAGATACTCGTGAAAAATTGCGCGATTTCTTTGAAGTAGATCGTCGCTGGGTCGTTCTCACAGCCTTGCGCTCTTTGGTGGATGCAGGCCAGCTGGATCGCCAAAAGTTAGCCGAAGCAATTCAGAAGTACGGCATCGATACCACCAAGCCAAACCCGATGACGGTTTGATAAGAGACAGATACTATGAGCCAACTAATTGATATTAAAGTCCCAGATATTGGGGATTACAAAGATGTGCCTGTTATCGAGGTATTGGTAAAAGCGGGTGATCGTGTTGAGAAAGAACAGTCTATTGTTGTTCTCGAATCCGACAAAGCAACCATGGATGTTCCCTCATCACACTCTGGTCTTGTGAAAGAGGTCAAGGTTAAGGTGGGCGACTCTATCTCAGAAGGCGCCATTGTTCTGGTACTTGAAGAGAGTGGTGCAGCCGCAGCTCCAGCTGCCGCTCCAGTAGCAGTAAAAAATGAACCAACTGCGGCACCAGCCCCTAAAGCTGAGCCGCCAATTGTGCGTGCACCAGCACCACCCCCGGTTAGCAATACTCCGGTTGAAATAGATCCAACGGCCAGTCACGCAAGTCCTTCAGTCCGTAAATTTGCTCGCGAACTCGGGGTTACTGTTCATCAAGTTAAAGGCTCTGGTCCCAAAGGCAGAATCACCCAAGAAGATGTGCAGGCTTTTGTAAAGGCTGCAATGAGTGGTGGCGCCGGCAACGCACCAACCGCATCTGGCGGAAGCTTGGGCGGCCTGAATCTCATTCCATGGCCAAAAGTGGATTTCTCTAAATTTGGTGATACGGAGCGTCAGCCACTCAATCGCATTAAGAAGTTGACCGCTGCTAATCTCGGTCGTAACTGGGTCATGATTCCTGCAGTGACATATCACGAAGATGCAGACATTACTGATCTTGAAGCATTTAGGGTTCTGACTAATAAAGAGAATGAAAAGCAGGGCCTCAAAATCACGATGCTTGCTTTCTTGATGAAGGCTGCTGTTGCCGCTCTCAAAAAGTATCCTGAGTTCAATAGCTCTATCGACGGTGATGACTTGGTGTTGAAGAAGTATTTCAATATCGCATTTGCTGCTGATACGCCAAATGGTTTAGTAGTACCAGTGATTCGTGATGCAGATAAGAAAGGCATCTTTGAGCTCGCTCGTGAAACTTCCGAGTTGGCTGCACTTGCGCGTGATGGCAAACTAAAGCCCGAGCAAATGCAGGGCGCTAGTTTTACTATTTCTTCATTGGGTGGTATTGGTGGCACCTATTTCTCACCAATTGTGAATGCACCTGAGGTGGCAATTTTAGGTGTCAGCAAGGCTGCCATGAAGCCAGTGTGGGATGGCAAGCAATTTGTACCACGCTTAATTTGCCCATTGTCACTCAGTGCCGACCATCGCGTGATTGATGGTGCCTTGGCAACGCGTTTTAATGTCTATATCGCCCAGCTGATGTCTGACTTCCGTCGCGCAGCACTGTAAGGAGAAGATATGACTAAGCAAATTATTCTCGTACCAGACATTGGTGATTATGCAGAAGTGCCTGTGATTGAAGTACTCATTAAAGTCGGCGATGTGATTGAAAAAGAGCAGCCGCTACTAGTTCTAGAGTCTGATAAAGCAACGATGGAAATTCCGGCTGATACTGCTGGAACTATTCTGAGTATTTCCGTCAAAGCAGGTGACAAAGTGAGCAAGGGTAGTGTCGTTGCGGAGATTGAAGCCGGTGTAGTCACTGCACCTCAAGTTGCGGTAACTGCAGCACCATCTGTTCCAACACCTCCCCCAATCGCAGCGCCCGTTATCAGCGCTCCTATAGCTGGTCAATACAGCGGCAAAGTGGATCATGAATGTGAAGTGCTCGTCTTAGGTGCTGGCCCAGGCGGCTATAGTGCGGCATTCCGAAGTGCAGACTTGGGTATGAGCACTATCTTGATAGAGCGCTATTCAACTTTAGGTGGTGTTTGCTTAAATGTGGGCTGCATCCCTTCGAAAGCGTTGCTGCACACGACTGCAGTTATGGATGAAGTGAAAACGATGTCTAAGCATGGCATTAGCTATGGCGCTCCCAAGATTGAAATTGATCAATTGCGAGGCTACAAAAATTCAGTCATTGCTAAGCTCACGGGTGGATTAGCCGGCATGGCAAAAGCCCGCAAAGTAACTGTAGTGCGCGGATTGGGTCGATTCTTAGATGCAAATCACGTTGAAGTTGAGTTAACCAAGGGTGATGGCCAAGATTTAACAGGGCAAAAAGAAGTGGTTCGCTTTCAGAAGGCAATCATTGCGGCGGGAAGCCAGCCAGTAAAGCTACCATTCTTACCAGAAGATCCTCGTATCGTAGATAGCACTGGCGCCTTATTGCTGAAGAGTATTCCAAAGCGGATGTTGGTTATCGGTGGCGGCATCATTGGTTTGGAGATGGCCACTGTTTACAGCACCCTAGGCTCCCGTATCGATATTGCTGAAATGATGGATGGCCTCATGGCAGGTGCAGATCGTGATTTAGAGAAGGTCTGGGAGAAATTTAATGCTGGCCGCTTCGAAAACATCATGTTGAAGACCCGAGCATCTAAAGCTGAAGTGAAGGCTGATGGTATCTCAGTGAGCTTTGAAGGTGAGGGCGCTCCCCCAGAGCCGCAGACTTACGACTTAGTATTGGTTGCAGTCGGGCGCACCCCAAATGGCAAGAAGATTGAAGCATCCGCTGCAGGTGTTGTTGTAGATGAGCGCGGCTTTGTTCCTGTCGATAATCAGATGCGCACCAATGTGAATAATATCTTTGCGATTGGCGATATTGTTGGTCAACCGATGCTTGCTCATAAAGCAGTGCATGAGGGCCATGTTGCCGCTGAGGTCGCTGCTGGTGAAAAATCCTACTTTGATGCTAAGCAAATTCCATCGGTTGCATACACCGACCCTGAAGTGGCTTGGGCTGGTTTGACCGAAGAGCAGTGTAAAGCTCAAGGGATTGCCTATGAAAAAGGTTTATTCCCCTGGGCGGCTAGCGGCAGAGCGATTGCCAATGGTCGTGATGAAGGCTTTACCAAGCTTATTTTTGACGCGACCAGCAAACGCATTATTGGTGGCGGTATCGTTGGTACGCACGCCGGCGATTTAATTGGTGAAGTTTGCCTTGCTATTGAGATGGGTGCTGATGCCGTAGATATTGGCAAAACAATTCATCCGCATCCAACTCTGGGTGAATCGGTTGGCCTGGCTGCAGAGGCTGCTCTTGGTCACTGCACTGATTTACCGCCAGTAAAGAAGAAGGCGCATTAAATAAGCCTCTTTGCCTTGTAAAAAAAGCCCCGAAAATAATCGGGGCTTTTTTCTTGTGCATCTTTTAAATCAGAGTGATGCAGCAACTATCTAGCAATCATTTCTTATTACTTTTTTTACTCTCTGTTTTGTTGTTGGATTGGATATTCTTCTCGACTGCGCTAGACGCATTATTAAGGTTAGTCTGCGCAACTTCAACTGCGTGCTTGACTGCGTTCTGACTGGTTTCAAATACATTGGAGGCAGAAGTGATCGCCTGTTTCATGGCGTGTATTGCGGCATCTGAGCCTACTGGTGCATTCTTGGTCCAGTCTTCCACCAGGGTATTCATTTTTTGCTGGCCAGCTTGAAACTCTTTTTCAGCAGACTTGGTAAAGCTGGCTTGAGTATCGTGAGCTAGTTCATAAAGGTGGCGACTATAGGCCATAATTTTTTCAGCCATTGGCTGAACTGCCTCAGCTTGATGGGCGAGGAGTTGCTGGATATCTTTTACTTCAAGGGCTTTCTTGGCACTACTCATACTGTCACCCAAGCTTTGTTTAGCAATATGCATATTTAGTTCAACTAATTTTTCTATGCTTTGAAGCGCTTGATTAGTTAGTCCACTTAAGGTTTCAAGATTGGCTTTTTGAGCTGCTGCCATTTGCTCTGGCGTTAATTTCATATCGACGTCTTTCCGTTTGATTTCATGGCTTTACTTACTATGAGCTTAATCTGTGGATTGTCAATCTATTTGGGCTGTATTGACTTATATTTGCTATTTATGCTGCATCGCTTCAAGATCCGAGCTCGGGCCCAATGAATAGGCCTAAAATCACATCTTAATAAAAAAATTCCCACACTTTCAATAAGTTATTCATGAGATTGAAGTTTGATAGCCTAATTGCCCCCTTATTTGTATTAATTTGGAGTACGGGCTTTGTCATTGCGCGCCTAGCGATGCCTTATGTCGAGCCTGCCACCTTCTTATTTTGGCGCTTCTCAGGGGTATTAATGGCTATGGCATGCCTCAGCCTTGTCTGGAGAATCAGCTGGCCGAGTTGGTCTCTATTCAAGCATTTAGCTGTTGCTGGCATATTGCTTCAGTTTGGCTACCTATTAGGGGTTTGGTTTGCAGTTCGACTGGGGATGACTGCAGGCCTGGTGGCAATCATCGTAGGATTGCAGCCTATCCTGACGGCTTGGTTTGCCGCCTGGGTATCTGAAAAAGTGACGGGGCGCCAGTGGATCGGTTTGGGATTCGGATTTGCTGGGGTAGCTTTAGTTGTGGCGGAAAAAATCGGCTTTGCCCATATTCCTCTGTTTAGTTATGTATTGGCTTTTGCTGCCTTACTCTCCATTACGTTTGGCACCCTCTATCAAAAGAAATTCTGTCCAGTCTTTGACTTGCGGGCAGGATCATCCATTCAGTTTGGCGTATCGGCCATACTATGCTTTGTTTGTATGTATTACTTTGAGTCTGCTGTCATGGTTTGGAATGCCCCTGTTATTGGCGCTTTGTTATGGGCGATTTTCCCGCTCTCAATTGGCTCGATTAGCTTACTCTTTATGATGATTCGTAAGGGGGCTGCAACCAAGGTAACAAGTCTTCTGTATTTAACGCCGCCTACCACTGCGGTAATGGCGTGGTTCTTATTTGACGAGCCCTTTACCTTTATGATGGCGGGTGGTTTATTGCTCACGATGACTGGAGTCGTCCTTGTGAATCGGGGTCAAACAAGCACTGTTGCTACGATTGCAGAATAAGTTTTTACGAAGTGCTCTCAATAGAAGAATTATTGTTGCCTCTATTGTTAAAAACTGCAGTCAATCAGTAAAAGTTATTTATCATTTCGTATGTTAAAAGTTTTGGAAGGCAATTTGGGATGCATTTGAATCGTTTTTGGCTCGTCGCCCTCGTTTGCCTAATCTCGTTTGGAGCTGCTAGCTCTTTTTCGGTAATGGCAGCTAACTCAGATTCCAAAACCGCAAAGTCCTCCAAGGCAGCAAAGGCGCCTACAAAATCCGAGTCAAAGAAGGCGGTTAAATCATCCAAGAAGTCAAAAACAGTGAGGACCACCGTTACTCGTTCAAGCGAGCCTATTGTCCCAGCAAGACCCTCATTTGCAACAGCATTGGGTTTGCGTGGTCAACATGACGATTTGAGTTTGAAGTCCAGTGTAGCTATGGTCGTTAATCAAGATACTAAGGAGGTCTATTTTGAAAAGAACTCCTCGGTTAGTCTGCCGATTGCTTCAATTACTAAGCTGATGACTGCGATGGTTGTTCTTGATTCTAAATTGCCCCTAGAGGAAACCATTGTGATTAATGCAGAGGACGTCAACATATACCGTACATCCCGCCTTGCTGGGGGAACAGTATTGACGAGAGAAGAGGCGCTGTTGTTGTCGCTGATGTCCTCTGAGAATCGAGCAGCCTATACGCTAGGCCGAAATTACCCTGGTGGCATTTCTGCATTCATTGATGCCATGAACCGTAAGGCAAAAGAGATTGGGATGACACATTCGCATTTTGCAGATCCGACTGGCCTCAAGAGTGAAAATGTTGCGTCAGCAGAAGATCTCACTCGTATGTTGAGCGCTGCCTATCAATACAAAATCATTCGTGAGTTTTCTACCTGGCCAGATCTGACTATGGTGATTGCTAAGCGACCGCAGAAGTTCCTTAATACCAATCGCTTGGTACGTGCAGGTGATATGAATATCGGTTTACAAAAAACCGGGTTTATTAATGCAGCAGGCAAATGCTTGGTGATGCAGGCCCGCGTGAATAACACGCCTTTATTGCTAGTTTTCTTAGACTCTGTTGGTACGCAATCACGATTTGCTGATGCAGTGAGGGTGCGGGATTGGTATGAGCGTATGCCATCGGGTGAACCACACGTCATTCGTCGCTTGATGTAGGAACTGTATTCCTAGAAAAAATACAGTTTTAAGAATTTGAGTCGCTGATCTTGGGTTTGTAGCCCATTCCCTTAGAGATCTGCATGGCTGTATCCTGCAGTAGCTTTAGCCAGTCCGCCTGAATACGATCAGTAGGTGAGCTTAACGAGAGCCCTGCTACGAGCTTACCGCTGTCATCATAAATTTCAGCTGCTACGCAACTGACACCTAACTCTAGCTCCTCATTGTCGCTTGCATGCCCTAACTTGCGAACTTGATTGAGTTCTGAATCTAATTTTCCTAATTCAGTAATGCTGTTTCTGGTGTGGCCAGCTAAACCCGTGCGTGTGACGTAAGCGCGAACTTGGCTTGGGTCATCGCTTGCCAAAAATAGTTTACCAACAGAGGTTAGGTGGAGCGGAGCGCGACCACCAATAGCCCGAACTACTTGCATGCCAGATCGTTCACTGTAGGCGCGGTCAATATAGACAATCTCATCACCCTGGCGCACGGACAGGTTAATGGTTTCACCAGTGAGCTTATGCAGTGCCCGCATTGGTGATTGTGCTGCCTCGCGGACCGATAAACGGGCTTTTACGAGATTGCCCAGCTCGAGTAACTTCAGTCCAAGGCGATATGTGCCACCATCACCACGCTCAACTAAGCGGCAGGCCACCAAGTCATTGAGAATACGGTGAGCTGTGGATGGGTGTAGATCAGTCTCTTCAGCTAGGTTTTTAAGGCTACTGGACTCTTCGTGGGAAGCGAGTGCGTCAAGCAGATTCATCATGCGCTCAACCACCTGAATCGCTGTTTTGCCAGCTTCACCTGGTGTTTTTGTAACTTTTTCTGATTTGTTCAATGCCATACTGACAATTGTAGCGATTTTTGCTCATATTGCACAATATGAAATCTTGCTTTGCTACTAAAAAGGCGTTTTGTAAGGCCTAATTAGCTTTTGAGAGCAGCAGCACATTCAGAAATTAACTTCGGACCCCGATAAATCAAGCCGCTGTAAATTTGAACTAAGCTAGCGCCAGCCGAGATCTTCTCTTGTGCATCTCTGCCAGACATGATGCCGCCAACGCCAACAATTGGAATGACATCACCTAAATATCTTTTGAGACTCCTAACAACTTCAGTGGAGACATCACGAACAGGGGCTCCAGAAAGGCCGCCAGCTTCGTTACCAAACTCAAGATTTTGAACTGCATCGTGGGCAATAGTTGTATTGGTTGCGATGATTGCATCAATCTGAAATTCCACCAAAAGATCGGCGATGAGCTTGATATCGTTTTGCTCAAGGTCGGGTGCAATTTTTAAAAAGAGGGGTTTGCGTACGCCAAACCGGTCACACAAGGCTTCGCGTGAAATATGCAGTGATTGGAGCAAAGAGCGCAGCATATCTTCACCTTGGAGCGCACGTAAATTTTGTGTATTGGGTGATGAGATATTGACGGTGATGTAAGAGGCAACCTCATAGACTGCTTCCATCGCCGTGACGTAATCACTTGCAGCATTTTCGATTGGGGTGCTTGCATTCTTACCGATATTGAGACCAACAATACCGCCATTTTGCCAATAAGTAGAATTGCGAACGCGCTTTACGCAAGCATCAACACCATCATTATTAAAGCCCATGCGATTAATGAGGGCCTGGGCTTGAGGCAAACGAAACATGCGAGGCTTTGGATTGCCAGGTTGGGGTTTAGGGGTAACTGTACCAATCTCTAAAAACCCAAAGCCTAGGGTACCTAGTGCATCAATATGTTTGCCATCTTTATCTAGACCAGCGGCAAGACCAACTGGATTTGGAAAGGTAATACCGCATAACTGACGCGGATCGAGTACAGGTTTATCGCTCAAGTGGCGCAACAAACCCCAGCGCTGAGCGCGATCCAGATTACTCAGGGTGATGTTGTGGGCTTGCTCTGGATCTAAGGAAAAAAGCCAGGGGCGCAGAAGAGGGTAGCTATCAATCATGAATAGATATTATGACCCATTGATGGGTTGCCAGTGATCATCGATCAAACCCTCAATTGGCTGAAACTTGACCTTGTAGGACATTTTCTCGCTTTCCTCAATGTAGTAGCCAAGGTAAAGATAGGGAAGATCTAGCTCTAAGGCCTGCTGAATTTGCCACAAGATACTAAAGCTTCCATAACTTGCAGAGGCATTGCTGGTATCGAAGAAGGTATACACCGAAGAGATTCCCTGATCTAAGATATCAATCATGCTGACCATGCGTAGACGCCCTGGATGTGATTGTTGAGGACCATCCCTAAATTCAATAATTCTGGAGTTCACGCGACTTTGCAATAAAAACTGCATGTACTGGTCTTGGTCGTCTTGATCTATGTCGCCACCTGCGTGACGGACATGTTGATAGTGCTGATAGAGCTGATAGTGCTCTTCCTGGTAGCCTAGATTAAGAACGCGAACATCCAGCCCAGCATGTTTTTTCCAGGAGCGTTTTTGACTGCGATTAGGCAAGAAATGCTTCACCGGAATACGCGTAGCTGTACAGGCATTACATTCATCGCAATAAGGTCGATAAGTGTATAAACCACTACGACGAAATCCTGCGTTCACCAATTCACCATACAGATCAGCGTGTATTAAATGTGAGGGTGTTGCTACTTGCGAGCGAGCAGTCTTCCCCGGTAGATAGCTACAGGGATAGGGTGCAGTTGCATAAAACTGCAATTCAGTAAGAGGGAGCTCTTTTAATTGAGTCATAGCCAGTGACGAAGAATCTGTTTATCAAATTTCCAAGGAATCTCTATATTAGTTTGATTTAAAGCAAGCTGCAGATGCGCTAAAAATTCATTGCGAGAAATCGGTGCAGCCCCTAAAGAATTGAGGTGAGAAGTTTCTTGCTGGCAATCGATCATTCCTACCTGGTTTTGCTCACACCAGGCAGCAAGGGCGGCTAGAGCAATTTTAGAGGCATCTGTTTGATGGCTAAACATTGACTCACCAAAAACCATCCCGCCAAATGAGACGCAATAGAGGCCACCGACCAAGCGGCCATCTTCCATGATGGCAATACTGTGGGCATGCCCCTCTTCATGAAGATTTGTGTAGGCATCCATGATTTCATGGGTGATCCAAGTGCCATCCTGATCCTTGCGACTCGCAGTTGCACAGGAGCGAACAACGGCACTAAAGTCTTCATCAACCCAAATTTCTTTACGTTGATCAGATAAAAAATGACGAATCGATTTCTTGAGCGAATCATGACATTTAAAGTGATCAGGCTTTAATACCATCCGGGGATTGGGCGACCACCATAGCACCGGTTGATTATCTGAGTACCAGGGAAAGATTCCCACTTGATATGCGCGAGCTAACTGTCCTGGATATATCCGCTCACTCACTGCAATTAAGCCGGGGACACTCGGGTCGGGATCTGAATGATGAATCGGGTTGGGAAATTCATCCTGAGACCCTAGCCAGCTGATATTGCTCATGGGCTTGTGGTACTTATATTTTTTCAGTTGGCAGAATGTCTCTGCTGCGAACGCTAAATTCATTGCCGGAATCAAATACACCTGCAGCACGATCAGCAAAGAACCATTCAAGGGTCTGCTTTACTGTTGGAAAAGCAATGTCATCCCATGGGATATCCTGCTCATCAAATAGAGCAACCTCCAGACTCTCTTCCCCAGCTTCAAAATTGGGTGAATTCATCGAGGCTAGATAAAAAAGATGTACTTGTTCAGCGTGTGGCACATTGAGAAGGGAGTAGAGCGGACCAATCTGAACAATGGCGCCGGCCTCTTCATGCGTCTCACGTGCCGCCCCGGTACCGGTGCTCTCACCTAGCTCCATGAATCCAGCAGGCAAAGTCCAGTAACCATGGCGAGGTTCTATAGCGCGACGGCATAATAAAACTTGCTTGCCAAAGACGGGGATGCTTCCAACTACATTCCGTGGATTGAAATAATGAATACTTCCACAAGAGTCACAGACATGGCGTTCCCGCGAATCATCCGCAGGAATCTTGATACTGATCGGTGCTGCACAGTGCGAGCAAAACTTCATGCGAACTTTCTAAAAATGGGCGGGAATGTGGCCGCGTAAAGCATTAGTAAGCATAATCTCTTTTGCATTCTGAACATCATCAATAGTCAGGTTGACCTCATGGGCATTCCATTGAGGATCATTCAATATGATGGATCTCATCACTCCAGGTAAAAGACCTGCTGATACGGGGGGTGTAAACCATCG
>JBJOEU010000015.1:0-11150 GCA_046049115.1 Pseudomonadota bacterium | reverse complement strand
CTTTAATTTAAGCAAATTGGCCACATAAGGGCTTGCTTTAGTGTTTTCGCAGGATAAAAACTGATTGGTAAGGTGAAATTTCTCGCCGGAATCAGGGGCCAAACGTAAAAAACGGTACTGCCAGTCATCTTCTTGATGGGTAGCAACAAAGGTACCCTTGCCCTGGCGACGTATTAACAAGTTTTGGGCAGCTAACTCATCAATAGCTTTGCGAACAGTCCCTTGGCTCACAGCATATCGAGCCGCAAGCTCCATCTCACTGGGGATTGCATCGCCAGGCAACCACTCGGATGCCTGCAAACTTGCCAAAATCATGGCCTTAATTTGCTCATAGAGTGGGCTAAATGAGGCAATTGGTTCGGATATAAGGGACAAATTAGCTCCAGGACAACTGATGTTGGATAAAATTGAGGCTTATCTCATATCTTATATAAGACATGATTGACAGTGTAAATGGAAAGTCCATACACTTGAATGGATAATAGAAAAAATAGTTAATTAACCTCAACTGGAGTTATTAGTAATGGCAAAAGCCCCAATGCGTGTTGCAGTCACCGGTGCAGCCGGTCAAATCGGATATTCCCTCCTCTTTCGTATCGCCAATGGCGACTTATTGGGCAAAGATCAGCCAGTTATCCTTCAGTTATTAGAAATTCCTGACGAAAAAGCTCAAAAAGCCCTAGCTGGCGTGATGATGGAGCTCGAAGACTGTGCCTTTCCCCTGTTGGCAGGCATGACAGCTCATTCTGACCCAATGACAGCGTTCAAAGAAATCGATGTTGCTTTGTTGGTTGGTGCACGTCCACGCGGCCCAGGCATGGAGCGTAAAGATTTGCTCTCAGCCAATGCGCAGATTTTCACAGCGCAAGGTAAAGCGTTAAATGCCGTAGCGAAGAAAACAGTCAAAGTATTGGTTGTTGGTAATCCAGCAAACACGAATGCCTATATCGCTATGAAATCTGCACCAGACATTCCTGCGAAAAACTTCACAGCGATGTTGCGCTTGGATCACAACCGCGCGCTGTCACAATTGGCTAGCAAGCTGAACAAGCCAGTTGCTGATATCGAGAAATTGGTTGTTTGGGGTAACCACAGCCCAACAATGTACCCAGACTATCGCTTTGCAACCATTGATGGCAAGTCTGTCAAAGACAGCATCAACGATGCAGCATGGAATAAAGATACTTTCATTCCTACAGTTGGCAAACGTGGTGCGGCCATTATTGAAGCGCGTGGCTTATCTTCAGCAGCATCCGCAGCGAATGCAGCAATTGATCATGTGCGCGATTGGGTTTTAGGTACAAATGGTAAGTGGGTCACTATGGGTATTCCGTCTAAAGGCGAATACGGTATTCCTGCTGAAGTAATCTACGGTTACCCAGTAGTTTGCGAGAACGGCGAATACAAGATGGTTGAAGGTTTAGAAATTGATGAGTTCTCTCGCGAACGCATGAACCATACTCTCAACGAATTACTTGAAGAGCAAGCTGGTGTTAAGCATCTTCTCTCATAAGGATTTACGCATATGAAGCAAAACCTTCTCATCGCCAGCTTGGCTGCAAGCGCCCTTTTGGGATCGGCCCCAGCCATTGCTAGCGAAGAAGTATCCACTTGGACTTGTAGCGAAAGTAAGCAATTCAAAACTTCCGGCACAACAGAAACGGTTCGCCTCACTTGGGAATCCAAAACGTTTGACCTGAAGCGCGAAAATTCCTTACCAGGAAGCTTGCGTTATAAAAATACCGCCACTGGACACGATCTTGTGGTGCTGGGTAACAAGGCAATGCTCTTTAACATTAAGTCTGGAACACGCCTTGCTGATTTCTGCCAAACAGCAGAAATGAAAACAGGCAAACTGCCGCACTTGTTTGCAAATTCAGAGCCTTTTGTACAGAATTAAAAGCAATGCTTCATAGTAAAAAAGCCGAGACGTTCTCGGCTTTTTTATTTGTATCTTTCAGTTTTAAAACTGACTGAATCGAGTTAATGAAACAAGGGTTGCTGAGTCGGTGCGTCATCTGGTAACTCAGCATGCACGGCATCACCTGATCGGTCCGGGAACAGTGGCGCTCCGCAATCATCACAAAGCTCTGGGTCAAAAAGCATCGCATGACGAAAAACATCTTCAACACCAGCATTACGAAGCGCATCTGCAATACGCTTCATCGGACTTTCATCATCAGACAAATCATTGAGTGCATCGTTGGCAACACTTTCGCGATCGTACAAAGGCCATATCACTCCGTACACCACTTCAGCCGAGCCTTTTAAGCTGAAAGAAATTCGATACTCATCAGCTTGATCTTCACCAAAGGCCCCGACTACACAAGACAATCCAGCGGGCATCACTCCGAGAGTGCTCTCAAGAAAATTCACGGCAGCGCGGATACTCAGTGGACGTACTTGTTTATCCGCCAAGCGACAGTTAGTGAAATACGCCTCCGGCAATAAGAGTTCAAACTCGCAACCCGGTAAGAGTACGGCAATGGGTTCTTGCATTGCGTTTTGCCAGCCAATTAAACTCACGCCACGCTCTTGACGTATCGGTACCTCAGCTTGCCAGCGAAATAAGGGCATTCCTGAAGGGGCAGCAACAGCGGCGATGATAAAGCGTGGATCGGCCAAAACGGCAATGGTCTCTGACATATCACGCAGCTCTAGCTTCACTTCACTAGCGGTAATGGCGGCGGTAGCTAAAGCCTCAGTTAGTAAACGCGTTTGGCAATGGGAATGTGGCATTTGATCAATACTGTAAAGCCAAGGAACAATCGCTAGACGTGTATCCGAAGAGGCGATTGAGCTATGCAGTGCAGCGGCAGTAGATTCAATCATGTTCACCGGTAATGCCCCAGAAGGAATCTGATAGCGAGTATGGGCAACAATCGGTAACGCCAATAGCAGTACATCCCACTTCTGACCCTCATGCTCCATGACTAAAGATTCAGCTAGCGTCTCAGCACAGTCAGCAAGCACCTCGAAGGCTAGCGTATTAATTCGAAATGTTTGATCTAATGAGGCATCGATCACATTTTGATTTTGACTTTTGAGAAGACGCATTAAGCGAACATTTAAACGCTCCTCCCAAAATTGGTCTTCAACATGACTGCCAGAGGCCGCCAGAGAGATAGCATCGGCTACCAGGCGCTCAACATCTGGTGAAGCGCGTTGTGAGGATTTAGTGCGATGAACTGCCATGGTGCACCCTCCTACTTTCTTTCGGGACGTCTAAATAATGGTTTTTCTGGTTTAGATTCAGAGGCGACATATTGGTAACCATCCAAATTGAAACCTTTCAAATCTGCAGGATCGGTGATCCGGTTTTCAACCACATAACGGGCCATTAATCCCCTAGCCCGTTTGGCGTAAAAGGAGATGATTTTGTACTTCCCATCCTTACCATCTTGGAATACCGGAGAGATCACTGGGCAATCCAAGTTTTTGGCTTGCAATACTTTGAAATATTCTTCGGAGGCTAAATTGAGAAGCACAGGCTTCTTTTGCTGTTCGAGAATCTTTTTTAGCGACTCAGTTACGCGTTCACCCCAAAAAGCGTACAAATCCTTGCCTCGGGCATTCTTAAAGGAAGTGCCCATCTCTAAGCGGTAAGGCTGCATTAAATCTAGGGGGCGCAGTGCGCCATACAAGCCCGACAAGATGCGAATATGTTCTTGGGCAAAATCAACCCCCTTGGAATTCAGTGTCTTTACGTCAAATCCGTCGTAGACGTCGCCATTAAAGGCATAAATAGCTGGCTTGCTATTGGCATCCGTAAACTTCTTGGACCAATCACGATAGCGGCCCACATTCAAAGCAGCCAACTGGTCAGACAGACCCATGAGATCGGCGACCTCCTGAGGCGAGAGCTTCTTCAAATCAGCTATCAGCTTGGCTGATTCTGAGACAAACTCAGGCAAGGTTGGAGCCTTGACCTTGACGGGGGTTTCGTAATCTAGGGATTTCGCGGGTGAAAGGACGATCAACATGGCACAATTTGAAGATGAATTTCTACCATTCTAGCGACTACCTCCCTTATTTGCCCTAAACCGCCTGCATGAACCCAAACCCCGCCCAAACTCCAGACTTTCCAAGCCGCTTACCCAAAGTGGGGACAACCGTGTTTACGATCATGTCAGCCCTCGCTGCAAAGCATCAAGCCATTAACTTGGGTCAAGGTTTTCCGGATTTTCCCTGTGATCGAAAGCTGATATCAGAAGTTCATACAGCTATGCTGGCTGATCACAATCAGTATCCACCCATGATGGGGATAGCAGGATTGCGCCAAGGTGTGTCACAAAAAATATCCACCTTATATGGTCACGACTACGACCCCGATACAGAGATCACCATCACCGCTGGCGGCACTCAAGGAATCATGACGGCCATTTTGTGTTGCGTCAGTCCAGGCGATGAAGTTGTCATCATTGAACCCGCATACGATAGCTATCGTCCATCAATTGATCTGGCGGGAGGCAAAACTGTTGCCGTATCTTTGACTGCCAATCGCGATGATCAAGGCATTGTGAGTTCTTACACAATACCTTGGGATGATTTAGCAAAAGCCATCAATACAAAAACGCGACTCGTCATGATCAATACGCCACACAATCCAACCGGTATGGTTTGGCAGGCATCCGATCTTGAGCGCCTAGCAAATTTAGTCAGAAATACGAATGCGCTGATTCTGAGCGATGAGGTCTACGAGCATATGGTGTTTGACGGACATCAACACATCAGCATTGCCAGTCACCCTGAATTAGCAGCGCGTAGTTTTTTGATATCCAGTTTTGGCAAGACCTATCATGTCACCGGCTGGAAAATGGGCTATGTGGCGGCGCCAACAGCGATGATGGCGGAGTTTCGTAAGGTGCACCAGTTCAACGTATTTACAGTAAATACGCCGGTGCAATATGGCCTTGCTGAGTACCTCAAGAACACGGATCACTACTTAGGACTGCCCTCTTTTTATCAAGCTAAGCGGGATTACTTTAGTCAAGGTTTGCGGCAAACTCACTTCAAGTTACTGCCGGCTCCGGCAACTTATTTTCAGTGCGTCAATTACACCAAGCTGGGCATACCTCAGGCTAAGTTAAGTGAAGCAGATTTTTGTTCCTGGTTAACTACCGAGATTGGCGTAGCAGCTATTCCAGTTTCCGCTTTCTACGCCCAGCCAGTAGAGTCAGGCGTCATCCGTTTTTGTTTTGCTAAAGAAGAAAAAACGCTTTCGAGTGCATTAGAACGTTTACAAACCCTACAGAAGAGGAATTGATCGTGGCAATAAGTAAACTCAATAAAGACATCATTGATGTTTATAGCTGGCCAACGCCAAATGGACATAAGGTTCACATCATGCTCGAAGAGTGTGGCTATAAGTTAGGTAAAGACTGGATTGCCCACCCGATTGATATTGGCGCTGGTGATCAGTTTAAGAAAGACTTCTTGGAAATTAGCCCGAATAACAAGATTCCAGCCATCACCGATCCAAATGGACCTGATGGCAAGCCGATTCATCTATTTGAATCTGGCGCAATCTTGCTATACCTGTCCGCCAAAACAGGGAAGTTGTTACCTAAATCTACCCGAGGCAAATATGAAGTCTTGCAATGGCTCATGTTCCAAATGGGCGGCCTGGGACCCCTTTTGGGCCAAAACCACCACTTTCGAATCTACGCTCCGGAGAAAATTGACTACGCAATTAATCGTTACACCAATGAAGCTAAGCGCCTATATGGGGTAATAGATCACCAACTAAAAGATAATGCTTACATTGCTGGTAAAAGTTACTCCATTGCAGACATTGCTATCTTTCCTTGGACGCGTAATTGGAAGAACCAGGGAATTGATATCAATGAATATCCTCATTTCAAGCGCTGGTTTGAAATGATTGGTGAACGCCCTGCTGTTAAGCGTGGTGTTGAAGTTTTAACTGCATTACGCAAGCCCTTGCACGATGACAAAGCAAGAGAGCAATTATTTGGCTCATCACAGTATCAAAAAAGGAAATAGCATGAAGATTCAATCAGTCGGAGTCATTGGGGCGGGTACGATGGGCAATGGTATTGCGCAGGTCTGCGCAGTTGCCGGTCTTGACGTCGTCATGGTTGATATCAGCGATGCCGCTGTTGAGCGAGGCTTAAATCAAATTAGCAAAAGCTTAGATCGTTTAGTGAAAAAAGAAACGCTCACTATCGAGCATAAGGACGCGGCTCTCAAACGCATTAAAGGCAGCACTACATATACCGACTTGAAGGGACTGCAATTAGTCATTGAAGCTGCTACTGAGAACCAAGCTGTCAAAGAAAAGATTTTGAAGCAGGTTGATGAGATCGTCAGTCAAGAAACTATTATTGCCACCAATACCTCCTCGCTCTCCATTACGAAGCTTGCAGCCTTAGATTCCAATCCAGCTCGCTTCATTGGTATGCATTTTTTCAATCCACCACCGATGATGGCATTGGTTGAAGTGATCCGAGGCTTACAAACCTCAGATACCACTCACGCCGCCATTATTGAAATGGCCAAACGCATTGGTAAAGAGCCCATCACTGTCAAGAACTCCCCTGGCTTTGTGGTGAACCGTATTTTGCTGCCAATGATTAATGAGGCTTTTTTTGTTCTACATGAAGGCCTTGCCAGTCCGGAAGATATTGATGCGGGTATGAAGCTAGGCTGCAACCAGCCGATTGGTCCACTCGCTTTAGCCGACTTAATTGGTCTAGACACATGCTTAGCCGTTATGGAAGTCTATTTTGAGAACTTCAGCGACTCTAAGTATCGCCCTTGCCCACTACTGCGTGAAATGGTTGCCGCTGGCTACCTTGGTCGCAAAACTGGTCGCGGCGTTTATACCTATGATCAATGATTTTGCAATTCACCACTTGCCCTTAACTAACTGAAATAAAGAAGTTTCTGTGAATCCATTACCCCCTCTAGTTACAAAATTAGGTTATGCCGGTCTGATTCCTTTTGTTGGTCTCGCACTAATGGTGCAGCTAGCACCAACACCACTCAATTATTTAAGTGCAGAGTCACTAGCGGGTTATGGGGCAGTGATCACCGCATTCATGGGCGCCATGCATTGGGGTGCCAATTTACATAAGCTAGGCAAAGCACCAAGCGGCGATCGGTGGGGAGATCGTAATGCCTGGATCTGGGGCGTCATACCAGCGTTAGTTGCTTGGCTTGCGCTACACATTTACATACCAGTTGGCCTAGTGATTCTGGCATCAGCATTAGTGATTCAGCGCAATATTGATAAAGAAACTTACCGATATTATTTTTCTAGTGAAGCGGCGCTCAATGCATTCATCACCATGAGAAATCGCCTCACATTCGTTTCTGCTAGTTGCTTAATTTGGGCGGCATTAGTTATTTTGTTTGTACAAAATTAAATCGGCACTGATGGGCAATCTATTTGATCAAGCACCTCCACCGCCATTAGCGGAGGTCTTGCGCCCACAATCCATAGCAGAAGTAATTGGACAAACACATCTTCTTGCAGCTGGCAAACCACTGAGTCTTGCTTTTGGATCTGGCAAGCCCCATTCGATGATTCTCTGGGGTCCGCCAGGGGTTGGCAAGACCACCCTGGCAAGACTCTCAGCAAAAGCCTTTGATCGAGAATTTATCGCCATTTCAGCTGTGCTTGCCGGAGTGAAAGAAATTCGGGAAGCGATTGAGCAGGCTCAACAAAGCATGTCTCAATATGGCAGACAAACTATCCTGTTTGTAGATGAAATTCATCGATTTAATAAAAGCCAACAGGATGCTTTACTGCCGCACGTTGAATCTGGATTGTTTAATTTTATTGGTGCTACCACTGAAAATCCTTCATTTGAAGTGAACTCAGCCCTGCTCTCGCGCGCACAGGTCTATGTGCTGAAATCATTAAACGCTATCGAACTAAAGCAGCTATTTGATCGTGCATGTCAATATGCGATGCCTGATATTCCTTTTGAGCCAGATGCAATTGATAGCTTAATTTCACATGCCGATGGTGATGCTAGGCGATTACTCAATTTAGTAGAGCAAGTTCGTAATGCTGTTTCAACGCCAAACTCTGAGATTCGTAAAATAGATCAGCAATTCATTGAGAATGCTTTAACAATTCAGGCGCGTCGTTTTGATAAAGGTGGCGACCACTTTTACGATCAGATATCTGCTCTACATAAATCAGTGCGTGGATCCAATCCTGATGCTGCGCTGTATTGGTTTTGCCGCATGATAGATGGCGGTGCTGACCCTCGATATCTTGCACGCAGAATTATTCGTATGGCCTGGGAAGATATCGGACTTGCCGATCCTAGAGCAATGCAGCTAGCCAATGATGCAGCCCAAACTTATGAGCGACTGGGCTCGCCTGAAGGTGAATTAGCACTAGGTCAAGCCCTTGTCTATTTGGCGATCGCAGCTAAGAGTAATGCAAGTTATAAGGCTTACAACGCTGCAAGAGCTTACGTTGCTAGCGATCAAAGCAAACCTGTTCCAAACCATTTACGAAATGCCCCAACCAAACTCATGAAAGAGCTAGGTCACGGCAAAGAATACCGCTATGCACATGATGAGCCCCATGCCTACGCAGCTGGAGAAACGTACTTACCCGAGGGAATGGCAGAGCCGCATTGGTACCAGCCGGTTGATCGGGGCTTAGAAAGTCAGATTGCTGAGAAAATGGCTTTCTTGCGTCAGTTAGATGAGGAAACGAAACAGAAATGATCCAAAGCCTCCTCTGAGTTTTGAGCAATACAATCTGATTTACTCTATTTTTATTTGATTCTTAAGGATACCCAGTATGCGCAAAATGATTGCTTCCCTATTTTTAGCTTCCAGCCTCATTACTAGCGCTGCAAGCTTTGCTGGCCCAAAGGTGGAATTTAAAACCACTATGGGTAATTTTGTTGTTGAACTTGATTCAGTAAAAGCACCAAAAACTTCAGCCAACTTTTTGAACTATGTAAATAGTGGTTTTTACAACGGCACGATTTTCCACCGCGTGATAGATGGTTTCATGATTCAGGGCGGAGGATTTACTCCGGACTTGGCACAAAAACCGACTAATGCACCTGTAGCTTCAGAGGCTCAAAATGGCCTTAAGAATCAGACTTACACCATCGCGATGGCGCGTACTTCTGACCCCGACTCAGCAACAGCCCAGTTTTTTATTAACGTTAAAGATAATGAGGGTTTAAATTATCCAAATGCGATGGGTAATGGCTATACCGTTTTCGGGACAGTGATTTCCGGTACTCAAACGATTGATGCTATTCGTAAAATTCCGACCATGGTGGCATCATCTCCAAGAATGGGTCGTATGTCTGACGTACCTAGCAAGACTGTCACGATTGAATCAGCTACTGTTTTAAAGTAATTTTCAGCAGCTTATTTGAACGCTGACGATCAACAGCATGATATTGCTTGATGATGTCCAGAGCACCACAGTACAGCCGAGCAGTCGCCTGTATGAGCAAGCGCTTCAGCTCTGGACAATCTATCCTCAATCAAGCCATGCAAAGACAATTACAGCAGTAGATCAGTGCTTGCAAGATATCAATACAGCGTTAGCTCGTGGAGAATATGTTGTCGCTGCGTTTGCTTATGAACTAGGTCTATATATACACAATATAGATCGACTAACTCACCAGAGAGCGCAAGAGCACCCATTAATACAGGCATGGTCTTTCAAATCCTATGAAAGATTTAGCAAGGCGGATGTCGATACTTATCTCACCAAAAAGATAGCAGCTCTAGAGCCTGAATCTCAACTTGCAGGCATTGCCAATCTGGATTTTTCCCTTGATCAAGAGAAGTTCACCTCCGACATTAAGGCAATTCAAGAATACATTCGCAATGGCGACACCTATCAAATTAATCATACCTTTCGGATTACAGGAGAAGTCTATGGTGATCCACTCTCTCTGTATGCTCGCCTAAGGGAGCGACAGCCAGGAAGATTTGGCGCATTTATTGCTCAAGACTCGAACTTTATCTTGTCCCAATCGCCTGAATTATTTATTCAGAAGCAAGGTCATACTTTAAAAGCGATGCCGATGAAAGGGACTGCCAGTGCACTAAACGACTCGGCTGAACATTTATCAGCTGATGCAAAGAATCAAGCCGAAAACGTCATGATCGTCGATTTATTGCGTAATGATCTAAGTAGACTTGCTTTACCAGGAACGGTCACCGTTCCCAAGCTATTCGAGGTGACCCAGTATGGTGATGTACTGCAAATGACATCTACCGTTCAGGCTGAAATCAAGCCTGAGATGCAATTGCACGATGTACTCAATGCGGTATTTCCTTGTGGCTCTGTAACGGGCGCTCCCAAAAAACGCAGTATGGAAATCATTCAAGAATTAGAGCCACAAGATCGAGGCTACTATTGCGGAGCCCTAGGTTGGGTTGATCCCAGTGGTGACTTTGCGTTTAGTGTCCCTATTCGCACCCTAGAAATACATCATGATGCCAAGACACATGCCTCACCCTTTTCCTTAGGTATAGGCGCTGGCATTACGATTGACTCTGAGCCTGAGCTGGAGTGGGAAGAATGCCAAATTAAAGCCGCATTTTTGAGTAAGTTACCTTGCGAACTGGAATTATTTGAAACCATCTTGGTACGCAGAGGTCAGGCTCAACACATACAACTTCATCTAGCACGCTTGGCCAATTCAGCTTTAGCGCTTGGCATACCCTGCTCTCTGCCAGAGATAATGAGGATGATTGAGCTTGAGTGTGGAAACTGCTCAATAGAAACCGAATATCGCTTACGCTTGGATCTAGATCGCCTAGGCAAGGCAAGTTATCAAATTAGCCCCATCAGCCCTTTAGAAGGATCTGTAAAGATCTTTTGGGCTAAGGATATTCTGCCAGCTCCAAGTAAGGCCACCCTTCACTCTGGCAATGTTCTATTAAGACATAAGGTGAGCATTCGAAATCTCTACGACCAAGCCTGGAGATTGGCAGAGAGTCGTGGTGGCTTTGATGCCCTATTCACTAATGAGCAAGGCTATGTCACCGAAGGTGGAAGAAGCAGTGTTTTTGTAAAATCTGGAGACCGATGGTTTACACCCCCCGTATCAGCAGGTCTTTTACCTGGAGTGATGAGATCCATCATATTGAATGATCCTCAATGGAATGCCCATGAGGTCAACCTG
>JBJOEU010000014.1:0-11229 GCA_046049115.1 Pseudomonadota bacterium | reverse complement strand
ACAAAAGAGCTAGTCTTTACATCTTGATCAAATCAAAGCACCACAGAGCCTAATAAAGGGTCTCAAACTAGTCGGTAGCTAGCCAAGACTGCCACAGCTACAGAGCCAGCAGTCAGAGGCTGAAGGTTTCGAAAGAGCGAACTAAAGTGTGCAGTCATTGACCCCATTATACGCCTTTGGCGACAAGGAAGCCTCACCCATCGCTCGAAAACAAGAGGCAACAACCTCACACATCATTGACAGGGGTAACTTCCAGCTAAAATCAGAGCCACACCTTCGAGAGCGGTCAATCAATGACCTGATCCACCCGTTTTGGAGCCTCAACTTCTGCAGTTGTGGTCTTGAATTGCGCTGCCTGTTTTACATAGGCGCCTCGCTTGGCAATCAGAGCTACAAGCTCTTTATCTATTGAATCAATATTTCTTCTAACATCAAATATGTTTGTACAAGTTTCTATGTTCGACTTTTGCATAACGCTCTCATGTTTGTCCTTGATGAATCTTGATTGTCGAGCAAAGAGAGTCCCCACAACTATGAGGCCTATATTTGCATATCAATTGCAATGGTCTTAACAGTAGTAAATGCAGTGAAACTTGATTCAGATTTATTCGAGCAAACTGTATCTTGCTTGTAAGAATTTCTTACTACTTAGGGATTGAAAGCGCCACCATCCTCCAGCGCTTTAAGCTCTTGTCCTGCAATACCCAATTCCTTGAGTACCTCATTGGTGTGTTCACCGAGCAAAGGAGGGTGACGAGAAACCTGTTGTGGTGTACCCATCATCTTGACTGCAAAGCCAATATTGGGAACCTTGCCCTCAATCGGGTGATCAATCTCCATGCGCATCTGGCGATGCTGCCCATGCTCACTATCAAATGCTTGTGGGTAGGTATTGATCGGCCCAGCTGGAATGCCTGCTGCCAACAGGAGATCTACCCATTCCTCGCTAGTTTTGCTAATAAAGGTTTTCTCAAGCTCGGCAGCGAGTATCAAACGATTGGCTAGACGCAGTGGATTGGTTCTAAAGAGTGGGTCCTCAAATAATTCTGGGCGATCAATCTTGTCGCAGAGGAGTTTCCAGAGTTTTTGATTGGTGGCGCCCATCACAAAGTAACCATCGGCGGCTTTCATGGCCTGATAAGGCGCGCTCATATGATTGGCTGTGCCCAACTTGTAGGGCTCAACACCAGTACCCCAGTATTGCGCTGTATCCCAGATCGAAAAAGCCAAGGCAGAATCAAATAGAGAGGCATCAATAAATTGACCTTCACCCGACTTAGTCTTACCAATATAGGCTGACAAAATTCCATAGACTGCAAAAAGGGCGCAACCAATATCCGCTACCGGAACACCTGCCTTTACAGGGGGACCATCTGGATAGCCGGTCACGCTCATAACGCCAGACATGGCTTGTGCCATCAGGTCAAAACCGGGGCGATCTGCCCATGGCCCGGTTTGCCCGAATCCAGAGATGCTGGCATAGACTAATCCTGGGTTGAGATCTTTCAGGGATGGGTAATCGATACCCAGTTTTTTCATCACACCGGGACGATAGTTCTCCACCAAGATATCGGCAGTCTTTACGAGCTCAAAAAATACTTTTTTCCCGGCTTCTGTTTTGAGGTTAAGCGTGACGCTACGCTTGTTGCGATTCATATTCAGAAAGCCCATGCTGTCAGAGCCCTTCATCTTGAATCCCATTGCTCCGCGAGTTTGATCTCCAGTACCGGGCGGCTCAATTTTGATGACATCGGCACCTAAGTCAGCAAGCAACATGCAGCAATAGGGGCCTGCCATTACTTGACTTACGTCAAGAACTCGAACGCCAGCCAAGGGCAAAGGCTTGCTGATAGGTGTTTTCATCATTGTCTCAATAGTTTTTATATGTTTATATTGCAAAGTTCATTTACAGCACTGAATATAAAACAAAAAATGGAGACCGTATGATCAATCAATCCCCTAAACGGATTTTGCGCAGATTCGCTTTTTTGGCGCTAGGTATCTGCAGTACTTTGGCATTGACTGCTAATGCTCAACAGGCTTTTCCAACAAAACCCATCCGATTGATTGTAGGCTTCGCTCCTGGTGGCGGCACAGATATTGTGGCTCGTGCTATTGCCCCTAAGATGAGCGAGATCTTAGGTCAAAGCGTCATTATTGAAAACAAATCTGGTGCAGCTGGCACTATTGGCGCAGACCTTGTTGCTAAATCCAATCCAGATGGCCATACCTTACTCATGGGTCACTCGAACTCCAATGCGATTTCTCCATTTGTGCTCAAGAATGTGCCTTACAACCCGGCGACTGATTTCACGCCAATTACCTATCTAGGTTACGTACCAAACGTGTTGGTAGTTAAATCTTCTCTGCCAGTGAACTCGGTGGCGCAATTGATTTCACTAGCGAAGCAAAACCCAGGTCAGATGACTTACGGTTCCTCCGGTATCGGTAGTACGCAGCATTTAGCTGGCGCCTTGTTCTCCAAGATTGCTGGCGTAGAAATGAATCACGTACCTTACAAAGGTAGTGGTCAAGCAATTGTGGATTTATTGGGCGGTCAAATCACTATGAACTTTGATACTTTGCCGCCAAACTTGCAGCAGATTCGCCAGGGTAATTTAAAAGCTTTGGCAATTTCTACGCCAAAGCGTTTGGCATTATTACCGAACGTCCCAACATTTAATGAGGTAGGTATTGTTGGCTTTGATGTGACTAACTGGTATTCCGTGATGGGGCCTAAAGGCATGGATCCTGCAGTCGTAAATAGGATTGATCAGGCCGTAAAAGCAGCTACCAATGACCCAGAGATTAAGAAAACATTGGATGCCCAGGGCCTCCAGCCAGAGGGTCCAGCAACACCAGCAGCCTTTAATTTGTTCCTGGCGGGTGAGTTGGCGAAGTATCAACGCTTGGTCAAGAGCTTGAATATTAAGGCTGAATAATTCATTTCTAGTTTTTTTATCCGACTAGCTTAGCTAATTAGGCTATAGTATTCATTAACCCTCTCTCTTGAATGAGGGAGGGTTTTTTATTTCATGACAACAGCTATAAATCCCGCCCCTAATCATATTGCTGAAGTTCGCTTAGAGCTTCGCAATAGCATTGCCTATATTACTTTTGACCATGTTGCTGCTCGCAATGCAATGACGGTAGGAATGTATCAAAGCCTGAAATCGATTTGCGAGGATTTGGCTAAGAGTTCCTCGGCCAGAGTTGCCATTCTGAGAGGTGCTGGCGGTAAGTCTTTTGTATCGGGTAGTGATATTGCCCAGTTCTCTGGATTTACTTCAGGTGAAGATGGTATTTTGTACGAAGAGGGTATTGATGCTTACTTCGCTCCTTTAGCCATGTTGCCCATGCCAACGATTGCCGTCATTGATGGCATGGCAGTTGGCGGAGGTCTTGCAATTGCTAGTTGTTGCGATTTCAGAATCTCCACACCTGATGCGCGCTTTGGAGTGCCTATTGCCAAAACACTAGGTAATTGCCTATCTGCTGGCAACGTCGCCTGGCTCGTTGCGCACTTGGGTGTCAATGTTGTTAAGCGTATGTTGTTACTGGCGGAGTTGGTGACTGCACCTGAGCTGCTTAAACAGGGCTACCTCTTGGGCACTTATCCGGCTGAAGCCCTCGAGCATGAATCCAATCAGCTGGCTGAGCGTTTAATGAGCTTGGCGCCTATCACGCAAAAATCTAGCAAGCAAACTCTTGCAAGAATCATCAAAAATAATCTACCCGATTGCAATGATTTAATCCGAGAGTGCTATGGCAGCGATGACTTTAAGAATGGCGTCGCGTCGTTTCTGGATGGCAAGCCACCAAGCTGGTCTGGAAAATAAGTTCAGCTCTTTGACTTAACAAAGATTTACAAGAATATTTCTTGTAAGTTATTTAGATAGCGTAATCCTTGTTCAGTTGCTTTGAGCTTGTTAGGGTTTGGATCTAACAACCCTTTTTTGCTCGCCTCATCCAATCCTTTTGATACTACATTGAGTGGCAAGCCAGTACGCTCTTCAAATGTAACGGTGTCTACGCCATCAGTCAGCCGCAAGGTATTGAGCATGAATTCAAAAGGGAGATCTTTGGCCGGAATTTCTTTCGCCTCGATCAAGGCATTGCCTTTAGTCTCCATTGCTTGCATATAGGTTTCTGGATGGCGCTCCCGCACCTGACGCGTAATTTTGTCAGGGAGGGAAATCTTTCCATGCGCGCCTGCGCCAATGCCGATGTAATCACCGAAGCGCCAGTAATTGAGATTGTGTTTGCACTCCTGATCTTTTTTGGCGTACGCAGATATTTCATAACGCCGATAGCCTGCCGCCTCCAGCAGGCTCAAGTTCTGCTCAAAAATCGCATCAATCTCATCCTCACTGGGAAGTTTTGGAGGAAAGCTCGCAAAGTAGGTATTGGGTTCTAGCGTCAGGTTATAGAACGATAGATGTGGAGTCTTAAATGAGAGGGCGGTTTCAATATCGGATCTTGCGGCTTCTAGAGTTTGATTGGGTAAACCAAACATGAGATCGAGATTGACCGACTTGAAGTGTTGCAAAGCAATCGCAATTGCGCGCTTGGCTTCTTCACCATTATGTATACGCCCTAAGGATTTGAGTTGCGCATCCTGAAAACTCTGAATGCCTAAAGAGACGCGATTAATTCCTGCCTTAGCAAAGCCAGCAAACTTATCTGTCTCCACTGAGCCTGGATTGGCTTCCATAGTGATTTCACAATCGGGCTCTAAGTTCACTCGTGCCCGAACAGCTGAAAGGAGTTCATTCATGCCATTGGCAGATAGCAAGCTGGGGGTGCCGCCGCCAATAAAGATGCTGTGTACTTGACGGCCCCAGATGCGAGGTAGTTCTGTCTCTAAATCAGTAATGAGGGCTTTGATGTAGCGCTCCTCATCAAAACCTTCCTTGCCATCTTTAATTTGATGCGAATTGAAATCACAATAAGGACATTTCTTTTCACACCAGGGAAAGTGAATGTACAAAGATAGCGGAGGCAGGGCGGTGAGTTTTGGCTGCGTAGCCACAACAGAGTTAAGTGTATTGAGCACGGATTTGGAGTTGGGTAATGAGTTCACGCAAAGCTTGGCCTCGATGGCTGATCTGGTTTTTCTCAGAAGGCTCTAATTGGGCGACGGTTTTGCTGAGCTCTGGAATAAAAAAGTGCGGGTCATAACCAAAACCACGATCACCTTGAGGTTCATCAAGGACTTGGCCATACCAGCGAGCTTGCACAATCAGTGGTTCGGGATCATTAGCGCTGTTGACCATCACAAGAGCGCAAACATAGTGCGCTCCACGATCGGATTTACCTTGTAATGATGCAATCAGCTTTTGATTATTAGCCGCATTGTCACCATCCAGTCCTGCGTAACGGGCTGAGTAAACACCAGGCGCCCCATCTAATGCATGGGCACAAATTCCGGAGTCGTCTGCGAGTGCAGGTAAGCCGCTCGCAGCGCTGGCATGACGCGCCTTAGCAAGGGCATTCTCAATAAAGGTATGGTGCGGTTCTTCTGCTGACGGGATGCCCAACTCACCCTGGGGAATGACCTGAAAGTGAAATGGTGCCAAGAGTTCCTGAAATTCACGGACCTTGTCGGCATTATTAGAAGCGAGAACGAGCTTTTGCACCATCTACCTTTTATTTAAATGCTTCTTTTTGTAGCTGAGTTAAATCACGAATACCTTCTTCGGCCAGATCTAACAAAGCGTTTAATTCAGCGCGGGAGAAGGCAGGGCCTTCAGCGGTACCTTGCACTTCAATCATGCCGCCTTTACCTGTCATGACCACGTTCATGTCGGTATCGCAAGAAGAGTCTTCTGGGTAATCTAAATCGAGTACAGGCACGCCTTGGTAGATGCCAACAGAAATCGCTGCAACGCTATCGATGATGGGGTCAGCTTTAAGTGCACCACTTTCAAGCAGGGTGTTGATCGCATCACGTGCTGCAACATAAGCACCAGTAATCGATGCAGTTCGTGTTCCACCATCAGCTTGCAAGACATCGCAGTCTAAATGAATGGTTCTTTCACCCAAGATTTTCAGATCAAAGACGCTGCGCATCGCACGGCCGATCAAGCGCTGAATCTCTTGTGTGCGACCAGACTGTTTGCCACGAGCTGCCTCACGGTCACTGCGGGTATGGGTGGAGCGGGGCAGCATGCCGTATTCAGCGGTAACCCAACCTTCCCCAGAGCCTTTTTTGTGTGGAGGCACCTTTTCCAGGACGCTAGCTGTACAAAGTACTTTGGTATCACCAAAAGCAATCAGGACGGAGCCTTCAGCATGCTTGGTAAAGGCGCGGCTGATACTCACAGGGCGCAATTGCGTAGGGCTGCGGCCACTAGGACGGGTGATGTTGTGCTGAGTCATGGGGTGTGTTCCTAAAGATCTACAATGTCCCTATGATATCGAGCATGACTGGTTATGGCAGCGCTTCTCGTCAAGTCTCCCTAGGAGCTGGCGTAGTAGCTGATCTGCAGGTGGAATGTCGGGCTGTCAATAGCCGCTTTCTGGATTTGGGCTTTCGTCTTCCGGACGAGTGTCGCGGGGCTGAGCCTGCCTTACGAGAATTGGCTACACAAAGCCTTTCTCGGGGTAAGGTCGAGTTTCGGGCAGCATGGCGCGTGAATTCGGGTGCTGCTGGAGTGGCTAAAGCCAACCCCCATGCCTTAGGCGCCTTAAACAAAGATCGCTTAGATGCGCTTTACACCCTTCAAGAACAGGCTGAAGTAGCCTTTCCGAATGCAGAAGCCTTGCGTATCGCCGATATTTTGCGTTGGCCTGGAATTGTTTCTGAGCCTAGGGGTGAAGAAGAGGGCTGGATTGCCGCTACCGTGGAAGCCGGCCGAGCTGCCTTAGCTGCCTTAATGGACAGTCGCCATGCCGAAGGAAAAGCCTTGGTAACAGTCCTAACTACTATCACCAGCAAGATGCGTGAGATTGTTAAAGTCATCGAGCCAAAGGTTCCCCTCTATGTTGCTCAGTATCAAGAAAAACTGACTGAGCGTTTATCTGAGGCCTTAGCCGCTCAAGAACAAGGCAAGAGTAGTGGGTCTGGTACTGAGTTGATGGAGCGCATCCGTCAAGAGGTTGTGCTGTATGCCGTGCGTATCGACGTGGCAGAAGAGTTTGCGCGCTTAAAGACCCATCTTCAAGTGGTCGATACTGCCCTAGCGGGTAAGGGTCCAGTTGGTAAGCGTTTGGATTTTTTAATGCAAGAGTTGAATCGTGAAGCCAACACCTTAAGTTCCAAATCGGTTTCAGAAGAATGTACGCAAGCTGCTTTAGAGCTCAAGCTCCTCATTGAGCAAATGCGTGAACAAGTCCAAAATTTAGAGTAACTGCTGCTTACCTCAATCACTTATCTCAATTACCATGGCCAGCCCTAAACCTAAAGCAAATTTATCTCCTGCCTACCAAGGTAGCATGCTGATGATCGTAGCTCCATCAGGAGCCGGTAAATCTTCTTTGGTGAATGCCCTATTACAAGAGGACGCAGCGCTCAAACTGTCACTGTCAACGACAACGCGCGCACCAAGACCGGGTGAGGTGGATGGCAAGGACTATCGCTTTATCAAAAGAGCAGAATTTATTGCAGAGCGCGACCAAGGCCATTTTTTAGAGCACGCTGAAGTGCACGGCAATTTTTACGGCACATCCAAAGCCTGGATTGAGACTCAGATGAAAACCGGTCGCGACGTGATGTTGGAGATCGACTGGCAGGGCGCGCAGCAAATTCGTCAAATTATTCCTGAGGTGCAATGGATCTTCATCTTCCCGCCGTCATTTGAGGCTCTGGAAGAGCGCTTACGCAAACGGGGTCAGGACGATGAGGCTACTATTGAGAGAAGACTGGCTGCAGCGCATTTAGAGCTCTTGCATGCTCACGAAGCCGATTTCATTGTGATCAACGATGATTTTGAGCAAGCATTGATTGATTTGCGGCATGTGGTTGCAGCTAGCCGCTTGCGCTCAGGGCCGATTATGGCTCGTAACCCTGCACTTTTAAAGCGCCTCGGAGTCTAATCAGTTATCCTATGGGTATCAAAGCTAAATTTAAGTGAGTCCAGCATGGCCCGTATTACTGTAGAAGATTGTCTAAAAACTATCCCCAATCGTTTTGAGCTGGTATTGGCTGCGACCTATCGCGCACGTCAATTGGTTCAAGGTCACTCCCCACGTGTTGAGTCCAGAGATAAAGCAACTGTAGTTGCGTTGCGTGAAGTTGCTGCTGGTGTAACCGACCGTGACATGTTGACCAAAGTACCTTTGTAATTTAGGGGTTCCGTTGTGGAGCTCCCCTTAGGCGACCCAAACACATCGGAACTTAAAGGTCAGATCTCGCCTAAAGAGATCGCTAACAGCGATAAGTCTTCCATCATCGCTACCTTGTTAGCTCAGTCGAGTCGACATCTGTTTGGCCCAACCTCGGCGCCTGCATTACCTCTAAAGCACCAAGTTGTTTCGATTGATGGACTGATTTCTAAATTGGGCTATCTCAAGCCTGATGAAGTCGCCCTCATTAAGCAAGCTTTTCATTTTGCTGATGCGGCTCACCTTGGGCAGTACCGCCATAGCGGTGAACCCTACATTACCCATCCGGTAGCAGTTGCTGAACTTTGCGCTACCTGGCGCTTAGATGCATCTTCCATTATGGCAGCTTTAATGCATGATGTGATTGAGGATACGGGTTGTACTCAAGCGGACCTAGTTGGTAAGTTTGGCAGCAAAGTGGCTGAGCTCGTAGAGGGTCTAACTAAGCTCGATAAGTTGGAGTTCCAAAGCCATGCTGAGGCGCAAGCTGAAAGCTTTCGCAAGATGTTTATGGCAATGGCGCGCGATGTCCGAGTCATCTTGGTCAAGCTCGCTGATCGTACGCACAATATGCGCACGCTCGATGCTGTCCCAATGGAGAAGCGTCGCCGGGTAGCTGCAGAAACAATTGAGATTTATGCCCCGATTGCACACCGACTAGGCCTCAATATCATTTACCGCGACTTACAAGACTTGAGTTTCCGCTACTCCATGCCCATGCGCTTTAGGGTGATTGAGGGTGCGGTAAAGCGGGCGCGTGGTAATCGTAAAGAGATGGTCGAGAAGATTTTGCAGAATGCCCGGATGGCATTTGCAAAAGCCAATCTCGAGGTGGATCTGCAAGGCCGAGAAAAAACCCTTTTTAGTATCTACAACAAAATGCGTAACAAGCATTTGAGTTTTTCTCAGGTACTCGATGTTTATGCATTCAGGGTGACGGTCCATTCAATTGACGAGTGCTATCGTGCACTCGGTCTTTTACATGCACTCTACAAGCCAATGCCTGGAAAGTTTAAGGATTACATTGCCATTCCTAAGCTCAACGGTTACCAGTCTTTGCATACAACCCTATTAGGGCCATCAGGGGTGCCGGTAGAGTTTCAGATACGTACTAGCGATATGCACGCTGTTGCTGAAGCAGGCGTTGCTGCACACTGGGCCTATAAAGATGGTGGTCCCGACATGAGTGAGGTGCAAAACCGGGCACACCAATGGCTGCAATCCTTGATTGATATTCAGGATAGTAGCGGCGATTCTCAAGAATTCTTAGAGCACGTCAAAATTGACTTGTTCCCAGACGCGGTTTATGTGTTTACTCCGAAAGGGCAGATTAGAGCCTTGCCGCGAGGCGCCACCGCTCTTGATTTTGCATACTCCATCCACAGTGATGTAGGTAATACCTGCGTAGCAGTCAAGATTAACGGCATGCAGTTACCCTTACGTAGCGAGTTAAAGAACAGCGATATTGTTGAGGTGGTGACATCAGCGAACTCGCAGCCTAATCCTGGATGGCTCGCATTTGTGAGAACCGGTAAGGCTCGCGCATCTATTCGCCATTCACTCAAGACCAAGCACTATGCCGAGTCTTTGCAACTAGGTGAACGCCTTTTGGCTAGCGCATTACGTCAGCAGGGAGTCGATGCTGGACTACTATCGCCAGAGCTTTGGGAGAAGTTATTGCATTGGACTGGCGATAAAACACGAGAAGAGGCTTGCGTCAACATTGCCTTGGGCCGCAGATCATCTCAAGAGCTAGCCATTCGCTTAAATATTTTGATTGATGATGAGGGTGGCTCTGACCAAATGCGCTTGGGCGCGGCAGATTGGGTATCACCTCAACAAGAGATAGCATCACACCACCATCAGCGTCAGGCTATTTTGGTGGATGGTCGCGAAGGAAATTCGATTCATTTTCAAACTTGTTGCCACCCAATTCCGGGCGATAACATTATTGGCTATCTTGGTAAAGGTGAAGGTTTGCAGGTTCATACCAATGACTGCCAAGTGGCCCTCAGAATGCTCTCCAAGGACAGTGACAAGTGGGTAGAGGTCGAGTGGGGCAAAGAGGTTAATCGGGAGTTTGAGATCGACCTGGCAATTGATACACACCAAGGTAAAGGTGTATTAGCCAGGGTAGCAAGCAGTGTGACTGCCGCAGATTCCAACATCATGAATGTATCGATGGACGATCGCTATAAAGAAGATGCTGTCACTATTCGTTTCACTATCCAAGTATCAGACCGCTTACACCTCTCTAAAGTCATGCGTAGCCTGCGTGCGAACCATGATGTGATGCGTGTGACCCGCGTCAGGGTCAGCTAAGCTCCTGTAAATCCCTATTATTGGTACTGAATGTCTAAGATTTCAATCTCAGTTGGACCGGTTGGCGTCTGAATTTTGACGCAATCACCCAGACGTGACTTAATTAAGGCTTTAGCTATGGGTGATACCCAGCTGACGTGACCTAGATCGAGATCTACTTCATCAACGCCCACAATCGTGATACTGGTCTTTTTGCCAGCATCGTTGCCTTCCAGGTTCTCATAAGTCACGGTAGCCCCAAAAAAGACCTGATCAGCAGCAGCTTCACCCGATTTTCGGGCCTGGTTGTCGACAACAACTGCAAATTCAAGGCGCTGGTTCAGGAAGCGAATTCGGCGATCTATCTCCCGAAGTCGCTTTTTTCCATAAATATAGTCACCATTTTCGGAGCGGTCGCCATTGGAGGCGGCCCAGTGGACAACCTTGACAACCTCTGGCCGATCAAGGTTTAGGAGCTGTAAAAGCTCACTTTTAATGCGCTCGTGACCAGCGGGTGTGATGTAGTTCTTCTCTTCCATGGCATAATTATGGCTGTTGCGGCTGTAGCTCAGCTGGATAGAGTACTTGGCTACGAACCAAGGG
>JBJOEU010000013.1:0-11937 GCA_046049115.1 Pseudomonadota bacterium | reverse complement strand
AAATAAATTCTTTTCCCATGGAACGCTTGAAAAAAATGTTGGCTGGTTAATTATTGCCACCATTGTTGTGGTGTCGATTGCTGGTTTAGTGCAAATCGTCCCTCTATTTTTTCAGCACACCACAACTGAACCAAGTCCTGGAGTAACGCCATACACGGCATTGCGCTTGGCTGGCCGGGATATCTACCAGCGCGAAGGTTGTGTTGGCTGCCACTCCCAGCAGATCCGTACATTACGTTCTGAGGTGGAGCGTTACGGTCCTTACTCTTTGGCTGGCGAGTCAGTATTTGATCGCCCTTTCCTATGGGGTAGTAAACGTACTGGTCCTGACTTAGCTCGGGTTGGCGCTCGTTACTCTGATGATTGGCATCGTATCCACTTGCGTAACCCGCGTGATGTAGTTCCTGAATCCAATATGCCTGGATATCCTTGGTTACAGAAGAGCGCTGCCGATGCCTCCTCAATTCAGTCTCATATGGTAGCAATGCGTCGTTTAGGCGTTCCTTACACTGATGAAATGATTGCAGAGGCGCCTAAAGAGTTAGAGGGCAAAACTGAAGAAGATGCTTTGATTGCCTACCTACAAGGTTTAGGTATTAATCGTCGCTACATCATGGTTGATGAAGTTGTTGTGAAATAAATCAAATGGAACAGATCACAGCCTATCTCTCCGCTTTTTCGACCGTCATTGGGCTCGCCTTTTTTGTAGGGATTGTTTGGTGGGCTTGGTCTCCAAGTAGAAAGTCTGCCAATGAAGAATCAGCCGAACTTCCATTTGATCTCCCGGATGAATTTAGTAAGGACAAATCATGAGTGACTTTTTTAATAGTGCTTGGAGCAACTACATTGCGCTAGTTTCACTAGTTGGTATTGTTTGGTGTATTTGGCTCCTGGCTTCACAACGCAAGGCCAAGGTAATTCATACGGCAGATGGTGCAGTAGCAGATACAGGCCATGTTTGGGATGGTGATTTGCGTGAGCTTAATAATCCATTGCCACGCTGGTGGGCCTGGATGTTTTTACTATCTTGCATCTTTGCCTTGGTCTACCTGGTTTTATTTCCGGGTTTGGGATCATTTCCAGGGGTGGTTGGCTATACCACTGACAGCGCTTTGATGAGCTCTATGACAGAAGCAAATGATGAATTAAAGCCTGTGTACGCTAAGTATGTGCAAATGGATATTGAGCAAGTTGCCGCCGATCCAAAGGCCCGTGAAATGGGTCAGCGTTTGTTTTTGAACTCTTGTGCTCAGTGCCATGGTTCAGATGCTGGCGGCTCTAAAGGCTTTCCAAATTTAACCGATGGTGACTGGCTTTACGGCGGATCCCCTGAAAATATTAAGACGACCCTCATTAATGGACGCAATGGAGTTATGCCTGCATATGGACATCTCGAGACTGCGCAGATTGTAGATTTAGCCAACTATGTTCGCAGTCTGTCTGGTTTGCCTGCTGATGAAGTAAAAGTCGCCCGTGGCGCAGAATTATTTAAATCCAATTGCGTAGCTTGTCATGGTGCAGACGGTAAAGGCAATATTGCTTTGGGCGCACCTAATCTGACTGATAAGACTTGGCTATATGGTGGATCAGAGGCAACTATTGTAGAGACCCTCACTAAAGGCCGGATGGCTATGATGCCATCTCAAGATAAAGTATTGAGCCCTGAAAAGATTCATCTGTTGACTGCTTATGTTTGGGGTTTGTCCAACAATAAAACGGCTGCAGCCAAGTAATCAGTGTCAGATCATTCGCCCATAGGGAAACCTATTCCAATAGATGTTATTGAGCAATCTCTTTATGAGATCCGGCGAAAGATTTATCCACGATCTGTTAGTGGCTTATTTGCTCGTTGGCGTTTGATCTTAGTATTTGCAACGCAATTATTGTTTTATGGACTTCCTTGGATTAGCTGGAATGGTCGTCAAGCAGTACTCTTTGATTTAATTCAGCGTAAGTTTTATATCTTTGGCCTCGTACTATGGCCGCAGGATGTGATCTATCTGACACTCCTGTTAATTCTTTCTGCTTTAGCTCTCTTTTTATTTACCGCTATTGCTGGACGATTATTTTGTGGTTACGCTTGTCCCCAAACTGTTTATACCGAAATCTTTATGTGGATCGAGCGTCAGGTTGAGGGGGATCGATTTGCCCGTATTCGTTTAGATGGCCAAGATTGGCCTTGGGGTATCCGTAAGTGGCGCCTCAAAATTACCAAGCATTTCCTGTGGCTCTTAATAGCCTTCCTGACTGGGTTTACTTTCATTGGTTATTTCACCCCAATTGAAACGCTCGGCGCTGCAATCTTGCATCTATCGTTGGGTCCATGGCAAACCTTTTGGCTGTGTTTCTATAGCTTTGCAACCTGGGGTAATGCGGGTTTCATGCGCGAGCAAGTGTGTAAATACATGTGCCCCTATGCACGCTTTCAAAGCGTGATGGTCGATAAGGATACTTTCCTAGTGACTTACGATAAGGTTCGTGGAGAGCCAAGAGGTAGTCGCAATAAGTCTGCCGATCACGAGACCTTGGGCTTGGGCGATTGTGTTGATTGCAGTATTTGCGTGCAGGTCTGCCCAACTGGTATTGATATTCGTGATGGCCTTCAGTACATGTGTATTGGTTGTGGTGCCTGCATCGATGCTTGCGATCAAGTGATGGAGAAAATAGATTATCCAAAGGGGTTGATTCGCTACACTACTGAGAGAGCGATTGAAGATAAAGAAACTAATCAGAGCGCTATTCGCCATATTTTGCGCCCACGCGTTTTGATTTATGCTGCTTTCATTACGGTTCTGACTAGCGCTTTCCTAATTTCATTGATTACCCGCAATCCTTTGAGAGTAGATGTGATGAGGGACCGCGGAGCCTTAGCTCGTGAAGTGGATGGTGTTCGTATTGAAAATATTTATCGCATTCAGATCATGAATGCGTCAGAAAATAATATGAACGTGCAGCTCAAGGCAAGCGGCTTATCCGATTTAAGAATACTCAATTCTCAAGGAGAACTGGTTACGGAGATTGCAGTGGCCCCAGCTAGTAATCTGTTGATTCCGGTAAAAGTAAGTACTACTGTGGGTGCGCATGAGCCTGGTAATTACCCAATTCACTTTGATGTGATTGGTAAGGAGGTATCTGGTGGCGAGTTAATTACCAGGACTCGCGATGAAAAATCGAGTTTTATTATTCCCCGCTAAGCTATATGAAGAACGATAGAGAGAGGACAGATATGTCAGAACATGAAGCTCATAAGCCTTGGTTTAAGCAGCTCTGGCCTTGGCTATTGATCAGTGGTCCAGCAGTGGCTGCTATTGGCTGTGTGATTACTATTTATTTGGCGGTCAATCTCTACTCAGATAAGCCGGTGCGGGATGGTGTGGTGAAGCATGGGCTCAAAGTGGAGCAGCTGAAAATGGAGCAGGACCGCAAATGAAGTACCGTCTATTCATCTGGATTATGTGGCCTTCATTCTTGGTTTCTATCTTGGCCGAAGGCCTACTCTTCAGTATTGTGCATCCCGCTGAGTTACTGTTTTTTGGTAGTCACCCCAATATTTCAGATGAAGGTATCTACACCATTGGTTTTTTTGTTATCTGGATTTTTTGCTCATTTTCGAGCGCGCTTACAGCCTATATTCTTCCGGGGATTAATCCTGACACGAAGAACTCAGATAAAAGCTTAATATAGACCTCAAATAACGCATGGTTTGATCTGAACTGTACGTTCAGGGTTTGGAATGCCGGCTAGTTGATATAGTCCGTCCATATCAATCAGCTTGATATGACGTTGTTTAATTTGAATCAGTCCTGATTCGGCAAAGCGTGAGAGCATCCGACTCACCGTTTCAATCTGAATACCAAGATAGCTGCCAATTTCCACTCGACTCATACGCAAATCAAATTCATGATTGAGATAGCCTCGTGCAGCTAGGCGCTGAGAAAGATTGAGCAAGAAAGTGGCTAAACGCTCCTCTGCACGCAAGCTACCGAGTGAGAGTAGGTGACGTTGATCTTGTGTGAGTTCGCGACTTAGAATGCGGTGAAATTGCTTTTGCAGCATTGGAATTTGGCGTGCTAAGTCCTCAAATGCCTCATAGCGAATAATGCACACTTCGCTCTCTTCCAGAGCAATCGCTTCAGATTGATAGCTGCCGTCTCCGATACCATCAAGCCCTAAGATCTCACCAGGTAGATGAAAGCCTATTACCTGTTGACGCCCATCCTCTAAGCCATACTCAGTCTTGAGAGTGCCAAAACGAATGCTGTAGACCGCAGAAAGTGGGTCACCGTGGCGGTAAAGACTTTCACCTTTTTGTAGATGAACCCGTTCTTTTACGAGGGTATCAATCTTGGCAATATCAGATGGGCTAATTCCCACTGGCAGGCAAAACTGACCCAGTACACAGACTGAGCATTTTCCACTGGGGACATCTGAGTTGGTGTAATTCATATTAGATGAGTTTATTCTACTCGGATAATGTGCAATTTTAATACTTCCCTGCAATGCTGACGGCTGGTCTCCTGTTGGCAGTTTTTTTGGGCGCCCTAGTTAGTGGGTGGCACTGTGCTTTGATGTGTGGTGGTATTGCTGCAGCAGTTGAACATCAAAGCAACCCTAGTGGAACGACTTATATTCGATTGCAAAGTAAGTCTGAGCTGTTTTATCTTCAGCTCATCATGCACTCTGGACGTTTAGCGACCTATGTTTTACTTGGCGCCCTGGCTGCTTGGGCTGGTGCAGTTCTTTGGCAGCAAAATATAGTGCCTATTCAGCGCCCTTTGTTTGCTATTACATCGCTCCTTTTATTGTTAATGGGTTTGCGTCTTCTACGCCCACGCTCAAATTCTTCTCCGCTGCTTGGGAAGTGGCTTGGCGCACGAATGGCGACTTATTGGGCTCAGTATTTAGGGAGTTTTACAGGCCGCTCATCCCGCTGGTTTAGTGGGATGGTATGGGGTCTTGTTCCTTGTGGCTTGGTCTACAGTGTATTGCCGCTCGCCTTTCTATCAGGGGATGTCTTAACGGGTGCAGCGCTCATGTTGGCGTTTGGCTTAGGTACTTTGCCTAACCTATTGTTGATTTCAAAATTTTCAGCGACTCTCGCCCAGCTGAGTCAATACGCTTTGGTGAGATACATTGCTGCAGGCCTTTTGTTGTCGGCCGCACTATTGGGTCTTTATCGTGCCTGGTATTTGCCAGAAGCTTTACTGAAAGGTGGTTTCTGCATCAGTTAATGAGTTAACTGATTGCTCGAGCAATGCCTTGCTGTAGGTCTGGGTAGATGCAATCGATAGGCAGGCGCTCTAATAGGCCTGCTCGAGTAGCCATTTCGTAGGGTTGATGTGCTAGCCCACAAATCATGAGCTTGATATTGCGAGTTTTACAAACTGCTTCAAGTTCAAGCACGGCATCCATTCCGGAGACATCGATATAGATTACATTCTTAAGATCAAGTATCAATACTTTTGAGGGTAGCTCATTTTCAATGCTTTCCAGAATTTTGACTGCGCCGAAAAAAATGGCGCCATAAATTCTGAATACAGCAATAGCTCCCTGATGCTGCTTTAGCTCTGGAAAATCGGTGAGATTGACTGGCTCATAGCGTGACAAACTCGAGATACGATAAATGAAGGTAATGAATGCCAGCAGTAAGCCCACTTGTATTGCGATGGTGAGGTCTAACACGATGGTCAGAAAAAATACACTCAACATAGTTAAGCGATAAGGTAGACGAAATTGTTTGAGGTCTGCAAACTTTCTCCATTCACCCATATTCCAAGCAACAAACATGAGGATTGCGGCTAGGCTAGCTAGAGGAATATTTTTTGCCAGCGGCGCCCCAAACAAAATAATCACTAGCAAGGCCATCGAGTGAACAACCCCAGCAATTGGAGTGCTTGCGCCGCTCTGTATGTTGGTAACCGTTCTAGCAATAGTTCCAGTGGCGGGCATACCCCCAAAGAATGGGGTGACGACATTGGCAACGCCCTGCGCCATCAGCTCTTGATTGGACTCATGACGATCATGAATCAGCCCATCGGCAATTCGGGCGCAGAGTAGTGACTCAATCGCGCCAAGTAGGGCGAGAGTAATTGCGGGCGCAATCATTAATTGAGTGGTAGTCCAACTAATTGGAATCCATTCAAAACTCGGCAGGCCAGGGGGGATGCCGCCAAAACGACTGCCGATGGTATCTACTGGCAGATTAAATGCACTCGTCACTATAGTAGCGGCGGCCATAGCAATGACAGTTCCCGGGAGGTGACTAAAATATCCAAGCTGTTTTTGAAAGACTCGCCATGTCATTAAAAGGGCGAGAGTTCCGATTGATAGCATGAGCGCGACAGGGTTAACAGTGTCGGCAGCAGCATAGAGAACTTGGACTGCTTGAAAAAACTCAGCAGGCATTTTGGTGATTTGAAGACCAAAAAATTCTTTTACTTGAGATAGGCCGATTAATACAGCGATGCCGTTGGTAAAACCAATAATGACTGCTATTGGAATAAAGCGAATTAATGTCCCCAGCCGAAAGAGACCCATTAAAAATAAAAATACTCCAGACATGACAGTCGCTAGAAGTAAATTGGCAACGCCATAGTGCTCAACAATGCCGTAAACGATGACGATGAATGCACCAGCTGGCCCACCAATTTGCACGCGACTGCCGCCCAAGACAGAAATTAATCCACCAGCAATGATGGCGGTAAAGATACCTGCTTCTGGTTTGAGCCCACTAGCAATCGCAAATGCCATTGCCAAAGGTAGTGCAACCACCCCCACTGTGATGCCTGCCAATATATCTTTACTTAAAAGGGTGCCGTTATAGCCCTCAAGGGAATCTAGTATTTTGGGGTGAAAAAAACGCATGTATGAAAGGTGCTTAAGCTACCCGGTTGCCAACCCAGTAGGCGATCGTTGCGGATAGTGCAGTAACAGCGGATCCCCAGGCAATGTCTACAAATGCCAAGCGCATGGGAAAGTCACGAATCACTGCAAGATTGGTGAGATCGTAAGTCATATAGCAAAAGAAACCAAATAAGGCGCCATACTGCGCTGCATACATCCAAGACTGTTTTGAAATTGCTGGGAGGATTACGAAAATGGATGCCCCCAGCGCATATAAGAGATAAAAAGCCAGTCCTGCCCACAATTTTGGCTCGTTAGCCATCAGCGAACCCATTTCGTCACGATAGAGATTTCTGGCGATGCCAAGCAGCCAAATCAAATCAATGATGATCAATGTCAAGAGAAACGAAAAATACACTGCAAAGTACTTGAGCAATTTAGTTTCCTTTTTTAAGCTTTTACAGTTGAGCAATAAAGATTATGATGGAATGAAAGGTATTAGGGTTAATTTAACAGGAGTCAATATGTTCAAGCACTTATTAGTACCCGTTGATGGTTCAGATGTGAGTAAAAAGTCCTTAAAAAAGGTGGCTGAGCTTGCTAAGGCTGATAAAGCAACCGTGACATTGGTTTATGTTTCTGATCCCATGCCTCCAATGGTGTATTCCGACAGTTCTATGGGCTACGGAATTTCTCAAAAAGACCACAAGAAGGCCTGCGAAGCTTATGCCGCAGAGGTCTTTAAAAAGGCATCTCTTTTGTTGGGCGCCAGCGTCAAAGCAAGTACTCTTCATATCCCCAACAGCAATTTATCGGATGGTATTTTGGATGGCGCTAAGAAATCGAAAGCTGACGTCATTGTGATGGCTTCGCATAAGCGTACTGGCATTAAGAGCGTCTTACTAGGTAGCGAAACGCACGAGGTGATTGTGCATTCCAAGATACCAGTATTGGTGCTTGGTTAACGCCTAGCGCATCAAAAAATAAAGGGGTCCAATGGGCCCCTTTTTTACTGACTGATTTACATCTCTTAGTTAATCAGTGGTGTACCTAGCAATAGAATTTCTCGGGTTAGCAAACCACTATCGCTATCGCGCATATTCCATAAATCTAGCTGGGTTTTTACGGCATAGGGATCAACATAGACCCCATCTTTTCTCAACTCAAAATGGAGATGGGGGCCGGTGGAGCGTCCGGTAGATCCGACATAGCCAATCTCTAGGCCACGTCGTACTTCATTGCCGACCTCTAGTTCTGGGTTATAGCTACTTAAGTGAGCATAGTAGGTACGGTAGTTGCCGGGATGCTCAAGAATAATGAGGTTACCAAACGCGCCGCTATAGCCCAAATGCACCACCTTGCCTGTAGCTACGCTAAAGATCGGCGTGCCAGTTGGCGCTGAATAATCAATTCCCATATGGGTGCGATATCTTTGCTTGGGGGCAGCGACAACAGCATTTCCGTTCTTTGGTGGGACGGCTTTTTTGCTTGATGCTCTGACGCTACCAACTCCGCGGGAGATACGTCGATAGCTCAGGGGATTAGTCCAGAAGGTGCGTTCAATCGATTCTCCGCTGGAGGTATAAAAGCCTCCGGGGATATCGTTTCTTTCGATCCAAAAAGCACTGGCAAATACTTCACTAGAAGACGGTTCAATGATTTCTACCGCCCAAATTTGAGCCCAACGTTCCTTATCGCCAAAGTCCACAATCAGACGAACAATGCTGTTGGTGTTTTCAAGCGCATTATTTTCTTCGGGATAAATTTGCTTGATGATGGAGTTCAGCTCCCAAACTAGCTCAACAGGCAATTTATCGCCCACTTTTTTAGGGTCATACAAAACAGCACTCAGTGGCAATTGGATTTCCGTAAAGCGCTTGGATTCATCCCTGAGGTAGTCTTGCTGAACCAAGAAGTTACCGGCTGCTGATGGTGTAAAAGTCCAAATCTCAGTCATGGCATCTTGAATCGGACCATTCATCACACTCAAAGATTCGAAGCGGTTTCGACTACCCAAGGCCAAGGCATAGGGAATGCAATTGCCCCGCATTCGATTAAAAAAAGGTTTAGTTTGAGATTTGAAGAAATCATTTAATTCTCGATTTTCCAAACCGAGATTATTTGGAAGATTCTCTTCGTTAAAACTACGACGTAGGCAACCACGCTGGACGCGGTAGTCCAGATTTGCGCTACTTTCATAGTTCTGCGTACTCTCAATCCGTTTAAATAACTCAGGATTTAAGCTCATGCTTTTGGTGGTGCGATTAAGTGAATCCTCTTTTAACTGAATACCGGCCTGCTTATTGCTAGTGCTGACAGCTTTTTGTTTTATCTGAGGAGCTTTACTAGTCTTACTTGTTTGATTTGCTTGTTGTGCATGCGCGCTGGAGATAAATACAATGAGAGAGAGGCCGATAACGTGGACGACGTTTCTCAACAAGTAAGGTAATTTGCCTGCTATTTTTTTCACCACTCAATTATCCAATATTGTTGCCTGGCTCCTTACTTTTTATGTTGTAGTGCAGCAATTTTCTATTGAAGTTAGTCAAGGAAAGTGGCAAAAGTTGTAGATACAATTCATTTTTCGTTAAAGGAATTTTCATGCCCATTATTGAGTCAGTATCAGTTGCTGCAGTAGCGGTGCCCCTAGATAAGGTCACCTCCTTTTCCACGCGAACGGTTTCAGAGAGGCACTATTGCCTGGTTAAAGTTCGGGGTAAGGATGGTAATGAGGGTATTGGGTTTTGCTATGTTGGCAGTGCGGGTGGCGATATTGCCAAGATTGCAGTTGAGCAACTACTAGCCCCAAAACTCATTGGTCAGAATAGTCATCGCAGTGAAGGCCTGTGGATGGACATGTATAACGAGTCTATTTTGCAAGGGCGCGCCGGCGCGGTGATGCGCGGTATTTCTATTCTCGATACTGCCCTTTGGGACTTAAATGCCCGTGCTGCGAAGCTACCTCTTCACCAATACCTGGGATCAGTCGTAGATGATCGCGTCCCAGCCTACGCTAGTGGTGGCTACTACCTTGATGGTAAAACGCCCGCTAAGTTGGGTAAAGAAATGGAGTCCTATGTAAAACAGGGCTTTAAGGCCGTCAAAATGAAAGTAGGGCGCCTATCCCCAAGAGAAGAAGAGGCGAGGGTTAAAGCGGCTCGTAAGGCCGTAGGTGATGATGTCTTGCTGACCCTAGATGCTAATAATGCTTGGCGCGATCTACCCACCGCCCTTGAGTACATTCGTCGCTTTGAGGCCTATAACCCCTATTGGATCGAAGAGCCATTTTCCCCGGATGCTATTGATCTGCATGCGGCACTGGCTCGTCAGACCAAGATCAACGTTGCTACCGGTGAGATGGAGGCCGGACGCTGGCGTTTTAGGGAGTTAATTGAATCTGGTGGCGTCGCTATTTTGCAGTCTGATGCAGCGGTCTGTGGCGGTATCACCGAGTGGCGTCGTATTTCTGCATATGCGGATTTGAAGGGTGTGATTGTTTGCCCACATTGGATGCATGATTTGCATGCTCCTTTAGTAGCGGCTACGCCAAATGCGCGCTTTGTGGAATTTTTCTTGGATGATCAAGTTTTGAACTTCCGCAGATTGATTAACAAGCAGCTCACCTTTAAGAATGGCGATTTGATCTTGCATAAGACGCCAGGTTTAGGATTTGAGTTTGATGAAGCCGCTATCAAAAAGTATGCCGGTAAGGCTGCTTGGACAAAGATTATTTAATAGATTTAAATCATCGGTAATAAAAAATCCCGCTCAAGAGGCGGGATTTTTTATTATCTGGAGCTACTTCAATAGGTTCAGGTAGATTTGGGATTGAGTTTGTAATGAGTAATGAGTTGGGTGACCAGTACCAAAGCAAAGCCAATAAAACCAATGAGATCAGCTTCTGTAGAGGGGTAAGCTAAAGCCACTCCGGAGATCACCATGATCACACGCTCAAATACTTTGGTTTTCTCAATAAACCAACCCTGTAAGCCGCCGGCTAAACAAATGATGCCAACTACAGCAGTAAATGAGATCCACGCAATCTGCATCCAGTCGGCTTGCTCTAAGGCACTGGTAGATCCCATCAGGAGCAAGCTTACGCCTGACTTATCAAGGACAAACATGAATGGCACCAGGATCGCTGGGGCAACATACTTCCATGTCTGTAGAGTGGTCTTGTACGGATTGCCTTTACAGATCGCCGCTGCAGCAAATGGAGATAGGGCTGTTGGCGGCGATACCTCTGAAAGTACTGCGTAATAGAAGATGAACATGTGTGCGGCAAATGCAGGCACGCCCAAGTTAATGAGTGCTGGCGCAGCGATCACAGCGCAAATAATGTAAGAGGCGGTTACTGGTACTGCTAGGCCGACAATCCAGACAATCAATGCTGTAAAAATAGCCGTTAATAGTAATGAGCCTCCTGCATACTGAATCACGATAGAGCTAAATTTGAGACCTAGACCAGTGAGGGTAACGGTACCAACGATGAGGCCTGCACCCGCACAGGTTGCAGCAATCGCTAACACGCCTGTAGAGCCAGATGAGAGTGCCTTCGATAAACTGGAGTTGTAAAGACCGGAGAGTATAGGTTCTTTACCCTTAAACCAGGCCCATGGAATGATTGCGGTATCTTCGCGCAACATGCTAGAAAACGCAGAAACTACAGTTGCCCAAAAGACTGACATTACTGGCGAGAAGCCAAACATCATAAAAACGACAATGGAAATCAAAGAGAAGAAATGAAACCAATATTTCTTAGTTAATTGCCAGGCGCTTTCTACGGATGGAAAGTGAATATTTTTCATGCCGTACTTACGTACGTCGATTTCAACCATGACAAACAAGCCGAGGTAGAACAAAATTGTGGGGATGGTTGCCATGAGCAACACATCTAAATAGGAGATTTTGAGGAAGTCAGCAATCAGAAAGGCAGCTGCTCCCAATACTGGTGGTGAGATGATCGCACCAAGTCCGCCTGCAGCCAAAAGACCACCTGCGGCATTTTTTTCGTAACCTACTTTATCAAGCATAGGCGCGGCGACAGAGCCGACTGTTACGGTAGTTGCCACACCAGATCCTGATGGACCACCC
>JBJOEU010000012.1:0-14729 GCA_046049115.1 Pseudomonadota bacterium | reverse complement strand
CATCACGCCAAATATTTGCTTTGAGCCAGATTCAATTTGTTCGGCAATATTTTCTGCCACCACAATTTGACGCTCATGTTTTTTGCTAGAGTTTGCGTGCGATAAATCAACCATCAAGCTGGCCGGAAGCTTTGCTGCTTCGAGCTCAGAGCAGGCTGCTTGAACATATTGCGCTTCATAGTTTGGCTCTTTACCGCCACGTAAAATAACGTGACAGTCTTTATTGCCTTTAGTTTCCACAATAGATACTTGACCGTTCTTATGAACGGATAAGAAATGGTGCGGACGACTAGCTGCCTGAATAGCATCGGTAGCAATCTTGATGTTGCCATCAGTGCCATTCTTAAATCCGATTGGTGCGGAGAGGCCTGAAGCGAGTTCGCGATGCACTTGGCTCTCAGTTGTGCGTGCGCCAATAGCGCCCCAAGAAATCAGATCTGCAATATATTGCGGAGAAATCACATCCAAAAATTCGCTACCTGCAGGCATGCCTAGGCGATTGATTTCCATCAGCACTTGGCGAGCCATTCGCAGGCCTTCTTCAATGCGATAGCTCTCATCTAAGTACGGGTCATTAATTAAACCCTTCCAGCCAACGGTTGTGCGTGGCTTTTCAAAATAGACTCGCATCACGATTTCGAGTTCACCTGCAAAACGATCGCGCTCTGCAAGCAGTCGTTGGCAGTACTCTAGTGCTGCACGGGGATCATGAATCGAGCAAGGTCCAATGATCACGAGTAAGCGATCATCTTTCCCATGAATGATGTCGCGAATCTTTTTACGTGTCTTGCTGATGAGTGCTTCTGTAGGTGTTCCGGCGATCGGAAAGAAGCGAATTAAGTGCTCTGGTGGTGGCAGAACAGTAATGTTGTGAATGCGTTGATCGTCCGTATCTGACGTTTTATCAACGGCAGCGTACCAGTTTGCGGGATTCGTATTTTGTTGGCTCATCTGACTATTTTAAGCCGTATTAAGCCGTTCCCCCGACAGTCAGGCTGTCGATGCGTAAAGTTGGTTGCCCAACGCCCACGGGGACGCTCTGGCCTTCCTTGCCGCAAACCCCGATACCACCATCTAATTTCAGGTCATTTCCGATCATAGAGACCTGTTTTAAGGACTCCGGGCCGCTACCAATGATGGTGGCGCCCTTAACTGGATATTGAATTTTGCCGTTTTCTACCCAGTAGGCTTCTGAGGCTGAAAACACGAATTTACCGCTAGTAATGTCGACTTGACCACCGCCAAAGTTGACTGCATATAGGCCGCGTTTAATGCTAGCCACGATTTCCTGAGGATCATCCTTACCCGCCAACATATAGGTATTGGTCATGCGTGGCATCGGCAAGGAGGCGAAACTCTCGCGTCGTCCATTGCCTGTCAGGGGCATATTCATGAGTCTGGCATTCAGGCTGTCCTGAATGTAACCCTTCAAAATGCCATCTTCAATCAGGGTGGTGCACTGGGTAGGCGTACCTTCGTCATCAATATTGAGTGAGCCGCGACGACCGGAAAGTGTCCCGTCATCCACTACAGTGACCCCTTTAGCAGCAACGCGTTGTCCAATGCAGCCAGCAAAAGCAGATGAGCCCTTACGATTAAAGTCACCCTCAAGGCCGTGACCGACTGCTTCGTGTAGCAATACTCCAGGCCATCCTGGCCCCATCACTACTGTCATTGGACCCGCTGGGGCGGGTCTAGAATCCAGATTAATCAGTGCACCGTCAACAGCCTCATCAACATATTGATTGATCAGCTCTGTATTGAAGTAGTGATAGTCATGACGAGCACCGCCTCCGGAGGACCCAGATTCGCGACGACCATTCTGTTCGGCAATCACATGGACTGATACCCGCACTAGAGGACGTACATCAGCTGCTAATAGGCCATCGGCTCGAACTACGAGCACCACATCAAACTCACCAGCCAAACTAGCCATCACCTGAATGATGCGAGGGTCACGTGCTTTTGCACGACGCTCAATACCCTCGAGTAAAGCAATCTTTTCTTGGGGTGCTAGTGAATCTAAAGGATTTAAGTCTGAGTAGAGTCCATTGGAAACGGGTGTAAAGATTTTGCTTGCAACAGCACGTGTACCACCTTGGGGTCCAATCACTCGAGTAGATTTAGCCGCTTTATTCAGGGCCTCTAAATTAATTTCATCGGAATAAGCAAAGGCTGTTTTGTCGCCATAGATTGCACGCACTCCAACACCCTGGTCAATACTAAAGCTACCGGATTTCACAATACCTTCTTCCAGGCTCCAGCTCTCGCTACGGGTATGTTGGAAATAAAGGTCGGCATCGTCGAGCTGATGCGTAAACATATTGCCAAAAGTGTGATGCAAATCTTGTTCAGAAAGGCCGGTTGGCTCAAGCAGAATGGATTTAGCCAGCTTGAGAAGGTCGGCCTGTTTCTTGGGCTTGGTCCAATCACTTGGAAATAACGCTTCAGGTGCTCTCATTTTGATTTTGCTGAACTTTCTGTATTAAAGCTTACGGTGTTTTAGTGCAGGTAACTTAGAGCGTACCTCTTTTAATTTATCTTTGCTGAGTGTCCCCTGAATAAAACCCTCACCTTCAGGAAGATTGCTTAATATTTCTCCCCACGGATCAATCAGCATGCTCTCGCCCCAGGTGCGCCGTTGGTTTAAGTGAAGGCCGCCCTGGGCTGAAGCTAGGACATAGCATTGGTTTTCAATTGCGCGTGCACGCAAAAGAATTTCCCAATGATCTTTGCCGGTGGTGTAGGTAAACGCAGCTGGAATAATGTGGCAATCCACTTGGCCAAGGGCGCGGTACAGCTCCGGAAAACGTAAGTCGTAACAGATACTCAATCCAAAGCGCCACTCCACTTCATCAATCTCGATTGAGAATTGACCTGGTTGGCTACCTGCTGAAATAGTTTCAGATTCCTCGTAACGCTCCGTTGGTGTTTGAAAGCCAAATAAATGAATCTTGTCATAACGAGCAATTTGCATGCCTCGAGGATCAAACACTAAGGAGGTATTGAGGACTTTGTTTAATTCTTTAGTCTCTAAAGGAATCGTTCCTGCAACCAAATAGATATTATTTTGTTGTGCAATTGAGGCAAGCCGCTCTTGAATTGGACCAGACCCCGCTGCTTCGCGCGCATTGACCTTGTCGGTATCCTTCAACCCCATTAAGCAAAAATATTCCGGCAACACGGCAATTTGTACTCCGCAATCTGAAGCGGCTTTAATTAAGCGAGCTGCAGTCTCGAGGTTTTCATTGAGACTAGGAGTTGACACCATTTGTATCGATGCTATGTTGAGCTCAGAGACATTTCTTGGTGCATTCATCTGTTTAGCCTGGCATTTGGTTGGAGATATTTTGTTCTACAGGTGGGCGCGCAGGTGCAGAATTGGGTGAGCTTGGTTTTGTTTGCTCTTTCAAAAGATTCTTAGTGCGAATCGTTTCTAAAGTTTTAGCATCGAGGGGTTGACCTTTTTGATCAAGGGGAACTACTTCAGGATTTTCCCAGGAGCCCTGAACCAAATAATCTGTCTGCATGGTGCGATTAATTTGATTGGTAATGAGGTACTGCCCCAACACTGCTCCTAAGCCAATGATGGGGTTAATAACAAATGCCGCTAGTGAGCCTGCAGTGGCGTCAATCGTAGGAAAAATAGTGATCCGAAGATCCTGAGTTTCTTGGGCGACATTGATTTGTCCCGTCATAGCAACCCGCGCTTGATCCAGAATCATGGTGAATTGCTTGGTTTGTGCAACTCCCTGCGCAATCTCAAAGTTACTGGTGATGGAATTAAAGGGTGTACCTTTGGTTGCTAGGTTCCCTAAGCTGCCCTTGAGGTCAAGGGTTGCAAATCTAAAGAGGCTTTGCAGACTCAGAACATCTAGTAACTTAGCTCCATCAGTGTTGACTTCTAGTAAGCGACCCTTAGCAAGGTCTAGGCTAACGTTGCCACCAAGAGAGGTATAGGTTGGAGAAAAAGGTGACCCTGACCATGAGAGTGAAGCATTGAGTTTTCCTTCACCGCCTTCTACCGACTTAGAGTTACTCCAGTGAGAAATAATCTGCCCCGCATCTTTAATATTCACATCTGCAGTAAATGAGCTCAGTTCTGAGTTATTAGAAGTGCTGGCCTGCCACTGACCTTTGATGGTGGAACTGCCTTGAGGATTATTAATCTGAATTGACTCAATCTTCATAAGGTCGCGACTGGTTTTGGATTTGATCTTGACGGCACCTAGTTGCGCCTTGGTCCAACTCAAATCATCGATCGTTAAATCTAAGCTGGGGATGGCATTTGGGTCGACCGGGGTCTTGAGGGGGATGGCTTTTTGTGGGGCACTTTCCTTGGATATTAAGTCTGGAGATATGCGTTGATCTGGAACTTTTAGGCGTGCAAGTCTTCCGGAAACTAATCCACTGGGGTGATCATTACTGCCGGGTTGCCATTGCACCTGACCAGCGATCTGGGGTGAATTTAGACGCAGTTGCCAGGCGATATTTTTTTTCTGAGACTGCATACTGACATCAGTCCACTCTCGATCTAGAGCGATTAATTTCTTAACTTGAGCGGAGATTTGTACATCCTCCTCGGGGGTATTTAAAGGATTGACTTCATTCGCTTTACCCTTTTGCTTCGCTGTCCCTAAAAACTCTACCCACTGATCAAGATCTAGCTCATTGCTCGCTAAGTGGAGCGAAGTGCCTTGTTGTGGCAATGCTGTTGGAGACCCAACACCGACTGCATTTTTAATTTCATTGGCTGAATTGAGGTTTCCCTGAAGAAAATATTGGTCCCCTAATTTTCCAGACCAATCTGCGCGTACTAAATTGGTTTTGCTGGCTGGGTAAATTTTTAGGCTGAGTTCACCCACCATAGGGGTTCCTGCTATTTTTTTAGCAGGTGAGGGAGCAGAACTTGCCCAATTGCGTAAATCAAAATTGAGCTTGGTTTGGCTGCCTGCTTTATTAAAGTTGATCAGGCCTTCATATTTAGCCGTTCCACTCATAGCAGTAAGGAGTGCCGGATGAGCTCGAGATCTTAAATTTCCTGAAATGTAATCTTTGATGAAGCTAGCATTGATATCACCCCCGATACTAAAGCTAGTATTGCCTGCTGAAGAGGGTGCGCTAGCAATCTTGAATGCTCCGCCTAAAAAGTTTGCGGTGACATTATCAAATTCAGGATTGACTTCGGTAATGCGCACCTTCCCCTTCAGATTTTCCAGGGGGGGGACCTGTCCCCATTGCACTTGATTTCCGGGAAGATTAATTTTTGCATCGAAATTGACATCATCACTTCCTGATAGCGGAATTTTCAAGTCAAGACCCATGCTCACAGGACCTTTGAGGGAGAGATTCTTGGCTAAGTTGGCTTGAGCAATACCTACGGGTGATACAAACAAATAATCGAGGATTTCGGAGCCGTCACCCTCAATAGAGCCATTGATGAGCAGGGCAAGATTCTTAGCGCTGAGATTCGGGATTTCTGCCTTAACCTTGGAGATAGCTACCTTTTTATAGTTTGCTTTTTCAACATCAACACTCAAAGCAGCTTGTTTCATAGTGATGCTGCCGCTGACATTGTTGAGTGCTGACCAAACCCCTTGGCTTTTTGGTAACAGAGGCACTGGTTTAAAGCTTGCTCTGGAGAAAGGCAGGTTTAAGCTGAGCTCCCCCACGGTACCAGTTGGGTAAGGCGCTTGATTGGGGTCACCTTTAAGGTGCAAAGAACCATTTTGAATCTCCCCAGACTCAAAGGCCTTGCTTAGGTATAGGCGGCTATCCTTGTCCATTCCAACTGGTAAGTAGCGATACGCTGTTGCTAGCTTAGCTTTAACGAACTCCATATCTAGTGTTATTTGATCGGGTTGCTTGGGCGCGCCGATCAGATAGCTGAGATCAAAATTGGTGGTGATTTCAGGGTTACTGAGCTGTAATTTTTTTGCATTAATAAGCCAGCCACCTTTTTGTTTGGACCAACTAATCTCGCCTTTTGCGCGATCCAGTTGAATTTCAGAGGCGGATAAAAAGTCACTCATCTCTAACTCGAGATCTCTAGAATCTAATGTGAAGTTACCTTGTTTCTGATTACTAACTAGGTTGCCAGACAAATTTGAAGCTGAGGGCATCGATTTATTCACTCCAGTAAAGCTAATGCCATTGAGCTTTGCACTGACAGTAAAGTCCAGTTTGTTAGATGAAAACCAATTTCCCGGAATGGGTAAAGCCGATAGTGCAGATTGGCTCTCGGACCAATTCATATCCACATTCTGTAACTCACCATCTGCATCAGAAATTTTGATCCACTGATGAATTTTTTTTGGCAGGGGAAGATTCAGCGCGAAGAGTGCAATGTCTTCCAATTGAATTTTCGGTGATGAGAAGCCAAACTCTTTGATCTCGCCACCCTCTTTTGGCGAACGCCAACGGAAAGTAATTGGACTTAACTTTTCAAGTGGCGTAGTTTGTGGGCTATCGATATTGCGCCATGCCAAGGTTTTTGTTGTCAGGGAATTTAAGCCGCCATCTTTATCCTGGACCAGCTCTGTCTCCAGTCTGCCAAACTCAAGGGGATCCTCATCCTTGTTTAATTGCACTATGAGCTGATCAGCTGTTAAGGACATTTGCCCGCCATTAGCATTGCTGCCATCAAGCTTCAAGCTACCCTTTGAGTTGACTCTGCCACTGAGCTCGTATATCGGAAGACTTAGGTCTCTAGAAATTTGACTGAGCTTGAGTTCGGTAAAGTGCCACGAAAAGATTCCGACCCAGTCACGCCAATTTCCTGCCTGGCCACCAAGATGATGGACAAAGTCAGCTTCGAGTTTGATCGGACTTGGACTCCAAGGAGTTTGAGCGATGAGCTGACCCTCATGACTGCGAATGCCGTTCATTAATTGGAAGCTCTGAATATCGATGGTAGTTTTTAGCCTTCGACTTTGTTGGTCTTCCCAATAAATTTTGGCATCGTTCACTCGAATATTGTTTTGAGCGAGCAACCAGTTTCCGGTTGAAAAATTATCAGCGTCGCCTTGAATCGGAATTCCGGCAATCGAAACAATGCCTTTTGCATCTCGCTGTGCATATAGCTGCGCCCGATCAATCGTGATCTCTTGGAAATAGGGTGCCAAATAATAGAAAGAAAGCCAGCTAAGTTGCCCGCTGATATTTTCAATGAGCAAGGGTGGGGTGGGAGTGCTTGTGCTATTGAATCGTAATCCTTGAATCGCAAAGCTTGGTCGAATTCCAGTCCAGGTTACTTGGACATCATCCATCGTGACATTGGTGCCCAAACGAGCGCTCATTAAGCGCTCTATGGTGGGCTTTGATTTCTCAATCTGTGGCCATAGAACAAAACGCACCCCGAGATGGCCTAATATAAAAAAAGCCACAGCAATACCCCCAAGAATGAGGGCGCGCTTACGCCAGCGACCACCAGAACCTAGAGGACGTTTCTGAAGCACGCTCTGCAGGCGAGTCCGGATGATATTTACGAGCATGGACTCTATTATCCGTCAGCTATTGGGTGATCACCAAGCTTCTGCGGGTTTAAGTCTAGAGTCGGATTAAGATGGAGAAATGACTGACTTTGCCGCTCAAATTGAATTCTTAAAGCAGCACTCCAGCTACGCGCAACGCTGGCTCAATTCTCGCCCTGATTGGCTTGATTGGCTTCGTCTTCAGGGCGCCAAAAAAGTGGATGTGATTGGGATCGAAGATTTGCTGATTCCTTGCCAAGCTGCTTTAGCTATTCCCGAGCAAGATGAGGCTCAGTTTATGGCCGATCTGAGGCTGGCAAGGCAGCGTCTCATGCTCTGGATTGCCTTCCGAGACTTAAATGGCCTAGCTGATCTGAGCGAGGTAACGCATGCACTGAGTCATTTTGCTGAGAAGGCGGTAGCTCTTTCGATTGCCTATATCCGAGAAGATCAGCAGCGTCGTTTTGGCTTGCCTTGGAGTCAGGTCACGGATTCAGAGATGCCTTTAATGGTGGCGGGTATGGGTAAGTTGGGTGGGCTAGAGCTCAACCTTTCCTCTGATATTGATCTCATCTTTTTGTATGAGCACGAAGGTGATACTCAGGGCGGACCTAAGAGCCTGTCTTATCACGAGTGGTTTTCGCGAATGGGTAAGCGTCTGATTAAATTATTGGCTGAGCATGACGCCAATGGTTTTGTATTTCGGGTAGATATGCGCCTCAGACCTAATGGAGATTCTGGGCCTCTAGTCTGTAGTCTCGATATGCTCGAAGAATATTTATTGGTACAAGGCCGAGAGTGGGAGCGCTACGCCTGGATTAAAGGTAGGTTGATCTCACCTTTGCCTGATTCACCCTCCTTTGCTCATTGCGAGCGCGAACTCGATCAATTGATTCGCCCCTTCGTATATCGCCGCCATCTTGATTACGGTGTGATTGCGTCCATCCGTGAATTGCATAGGCAGATACAGCATGAAGCTGAGAAGCGCTCCTCGAATCATCATGGTCGATCTAGGGATATTAAGTTGGGTCGTGGCGGTATCCGTGAAATTGAGTTCTTGGCACAAATGTTTCAGTTGATGCGGGGCGGCACCGATCCTCGCTTTCGCATTCGACCTACTCTAGAGGTATTGGAGTTGGTAAAGCAGCAAGGTATTTTGCCCGCTCAAGAGGCTGATGATTTAAAGGCAGCTTACGTTTACTTGCGTCGCTTAGAGCATCGGATTCAGGTTTGGGAGGATCAGCAGACACATTATTTGCCGGAGGATGAGGGTCCTCGTACTCGTTTAGCGGCGAGTATGGTCGGCCCTAAACAGATTCAAGAACAAGCTCATTTTTTATCTGAGCTCGACAAGCACCAAACAGCAGTAGCCCACTATTTTGAAAAAGCTTTTGTACTCGATGATGCTGCACGCTTAGACAATACCTCCTTGCCAGAAGGCTGGGAGCCTGATGCCATCCTGTTCCCAGAATCTGCAGCCCGCTGGCTGGCTTGGGCTGATAGCTCTAAGCAAAGACAGTTACCAGAAAAAAGCAGGATCATTTTTAACAATCTCATTCGCAAGGCTGCGGAGAACTTGCAAGCAGACCAGCCTATTGCGATTAGTGCAGATCAAACCTTGCTACGTTTTTTTGATTTGTTAGAAGCGGTTGCAAGGCGTAGTGCCTATCTATCCATCTTGTCTGAATATCCTCGGGCACTATTGAATGTATTGGCTTTGCTCAAGACCTCTCAATGGGGCGCGCAATATTTAACTCGACATCCTCATCTCTTGGATTACTTGCTTAATTCGCGCACTGAGAAAGCGCTAATTGAAAACCCAGAGCAGTATTGGCAGGAGGTAAAAACGACCCTAGATATGCGTCTTGATGATGTGATGGCAGATGGTGATGGCTCAGAGCAGGCGATGGATATTTTGCGCATCACCCATCACACTGAAACCTTTATCACCTTGCTCGCAGATTTGGGAATTGGCATGGATCACGAGCTTTCAGTAGAGAAGGTGAGTGATCACCTATCTGCTTTAGCAGACCTGATCTTGCAGACGACTTTTGAGCGGGTATGGCCCAGCGTTGCCCAGAAGTTTGCATTGCCGCTTGATACGACTGCGCCATTCGCAGTCATTTCTTATGGCAAGTTGGGTGGTAAAGAGTTGGGGTATGCCTCTGACTTAGACTTGGTTTTTTTATATCAAGCCGAAGAAACGGATTTTGCTGCCCAAGAAATTTATGCGCTACTCGCCAAGCGGATGATTAACTGGTTAACCGCCTATACATCAGCTGGCAGCTTATTTGAAATTGACACACGTCTTCGTCCCAATGGTTCTGCCGGATTTTTAGTGACAAATGCCGATGCATTTAAGAAATATCAAATGCGGGAGGGCGACAACGCCGCCTGGGTTTGGGAGCATCAAGCCCTGACAAGAGCCAGATTTTCAGCAGGATCAAGAGTGGTTGGAGAATTCTTTGATGGAGTGCGATTTGATGTTTTAAGTCAGCAGCGTGATGTTGGACAGCTGCGCCATGAGATTTTAGAGATGCGTCGCAAGGTTCATGCTGGACACCCCAATCCTAGTCCTGACTTTGATTTGAAGCATGATGCCGGCGGTATGGTGGATATTGAATTTATCGTGCAATTTTTAGTTCTAGCATTCTCAAGCGCCCATCCGCAGCTGATTGGTAATCTAGGAAATATCGCTTTACTTCGGATCGCTGGAGAGGTGGGCTTAATTAAAGTCTCAATAGCGCAAGAGGTTGGGGATGCCTATCGTTTGCTTCGGGCGCGTCAACATCGCTTACGTTTAGACGGTGCAGAAAAGACGCGGGTAGATTTGGGGATTGAGCCACAACTGGATCAAGCAAGAGGCGTAGTGCTGACTTTATGGCAAGAAATATTTCCGGCCTCTTCAGATACTGAGCCGGCTTAGTTTTGCTCTAGTAGCTCGCGAGCATGTCGGCGTGTAGTGTCGGTAATCGTTGCTCCGCCGAGCATGCGCGCAACTTCCTCAACTCGCTCAGATCTTCCAAGTGGCATGACCTGAGAGAGGGTTTTATCGCCCGCCTGAGATTTACTGACTTTAAGGTGATGATTGCCTTGTGCAGCCACTTGTGGCAAGTGGGTCACACAGAGAATTTGATGTGATTCACCAAGTTGACGCAATAACTTACCAACGGTCTCTGCAACAGCACCACCAATCCCGGCATCGACTTCATCAAATATGAGTGTGGGTGTAAATGATGCCTTGCTCGTGATAACGCTAATGGCTAAGCTAATGCGCGCTAACTCACCGCCGGAAGCTACTTTGGCTAATGAGCGTGGAGTGCTTCCAGCGTGACCGGCAACTAGAAACTCAATCTGCTCAAGACCATGAGCGCCACCTTCGGCTAAAGGTAGCAAGGCAATCTCCAGCTGTCCGCCTGCCATCGATAGATCCTGCATTGCAGTGGTAACTTGCTTACCCAAGTCTAGCGCAGCCTTGTTGCGTTTTTGTGAAAGTTGCTTTGCTTGCTTGAGATAGGCAAGTTCTTCTTGTTTCACTCTCTCACGTAAAGCTTCTATATTTTGAGAGGCGGTTAATGCCTCTAAGCGCTCGGTGGTGTCTAAAAGAAGCTTTGGTAAGTCATCTGCTTCGGTGCGGTATTTTCTGGCTGCACCATGAAGTGCTTGCATGCGCTCCTCTACCTCACTGAGGCGCGCAGGATCTAAATCGAGTTTTTGCAAATAACGATTGAGGCCATGTACCGCCTCATCTATCTGAATTTGAGCCGACTCTAAGGCTTGACTGATATCACTGAGTGCGGAGTCGTGTTCTGCGAGAGCGCTTATATTGCCGCTGGCCTTGGAGAGGGTGGATTCGACAGAGTTATCCGCATCGCTCAGAGCATCAATTGCCTCTTGGCAGCCGCTCATAATTTTTGCGCCATTCGCTAGGCGTGCATGCTCACTCTGAATGCCTGCCCATTCGCCTTCCTGTGGAGAGAGTTCAGTGAGCTCCTCTAGTTGCCATTCCAAACGCTCACGCTCACGTTCAATATCTTGCCCAGCATTTTCGGCTTGCTCGAGTCTGCGACGCGAGTCACTCAGGGTTTTAAATAACTGGGAGATCTCGGTAACCAGATCTAGGTGATTGGCATGGCGATCTAGTAGCTCTCGTTGCGCACCACCTTTGAGTAAAAGTTGATGGGCATGTTGACCATGAATGTCTACCAATTGATCGCCTGCTTCTCGAAGTTGCGCCAAGGTTGCTACGCTGCCATTAATAAAGGCACGGCTGCGGCCATTGGCCTCCACAGTTCTTTTCAGGAGAAGACTTTGCCCATCATCTTCCAGTGGAAAGCCTTGCTCATCTAGCCATTGATTGAAGTGTGCAATTTGCTGTGCATCAATCCGAAAGAGGGCGCTAATTTCTGCGCGGCTGCAGCCTTCACGAATCAACAATGACAAAGTCGCGAAGCGATAGTGTTTGAAGCATGCTTTAGCGTACCAAAAAATTCGACATCAGAATGTCGATGGGTACTCATTCCAATGTAATTTCTCGCGCAAGGTTTTGTAGTCACTATGGCTGCGAGGATGAAGTAGGGTGATGGTTTTTTGAGATTGACTCACTTCAATGATGTCACCGGAGTGCAAATGCGTTTGTGATTGCATGTCAAAGTTCACAATCACTTCTCTGCCATCAACTACCTCGATGCTCACCACAATATCTTGCGGCAAGACAATAGGGCGATTGGATAAAGAGTGCGGTGCAATTGGTGCCAATAGAATTCCGGCAACCCGAGGATGCAGAATCGGTCCGCCAGCAGAAAGGGCGTAAGCTGTTGAGCCAGTGGGGGTAGACACAATCAAGCCATCTGATCGCTGGTTATACATAAATGAACCGTTGACGCGCACCGCAAGCTCCACCATTCCTGAGATTCCAGATCGATTGACCACTACATCATTGAGCGCGAGGGCTTGATTGATTTTTTTCCCGCCACGCATCACTACTGCATCTAGTAGCGTTCTAGTGTCGGCTTCGTAGTCACCAGCAATAATTTGCGGCAGAACCGTTTGAACGTTCTGAATGGGGATGTCAGTCATGTAGCCCAAGCGGCCCATATTGATGCCAACGAGGGGGACATTACTGCCGGCCAGTTGACGCCCAATCCCCAGCATGGTCCCGTCACCACCCAAAACTATCGCTAAATCAATGGCTCCTGCAAATTCCTCTACTTTTTTGATTGGATAGGCAGTGAGGCTTAAATGGCTTGCTGTAGCACTTTCAATATAGACCTCGCAGCCTTGCTGGCCAAGTAGCAGCCTTTTTGCTGGAATTTGGGGATGGGCTTAACATATAACGATTAAACCATACGCATAAAATCCCTTCCACCATGGATGATCGTTCCCGCGCCTTACTGAAAACCCTCATCGAGCGTTATATCGAAGAGGGGCAGCCTATTGGCTCACGCACTCTATCTCGATTCTCGGGATTGGATCTTTCTGCGGCCACGATTCGCAACGTCATGGCGGATTTAGAGGAAATGGGCTTGGTTACCAGCCCCCATACCTCGGCTGGTCGTATCCCAACCCCAAGAGGCTATCGCCTCTTTGTGGACACGATGGTGACTGTTCGCCCCCTAGAGGAAATTGCTACCCGCGAGATGGAAAAGGGGCTTTTGCCAGATTCCCCGCAAAGGGTACTGAACTCCGCTGCACAAATTCTGTCTAATTTGACTCACTTTGCCGGGGTGGTAATGACGCCGAAACGGGCTCAGGTCTTCAAGCATATTGAATTCTTAAGGCTTGGTGAGGGCAAAATTTTGCTCATCATGGTTACACCTGAAGGCGATGTTCAAAACCGTATCCTCCCTACTTCGCAGGACTACACCCCAAGTCAGCTAGTAGAGGCTGGAAATTATATTAATGCTCAATTTGCAGGTAAGAGTTTTGCAGAGGTGCGCGCGCACCTTGTTTCTGATTTGGATAATTTGCGAAGTGATATCTCGGGGCTGATGGCTCTAGCATTGCACAGTGGCGTCAGTGATTACGGCATGGGTCAGGGTGATATGCTGTTATCTGGTGAGCGGCGCTTGCTCAATGTTGGCGATCTGAGTACGAATTTGGATAAGCTGCGCAAGATGTTCGACATGCTCGAGCAGAAGTCTGTTCTCATGCAGCTGTTGGACGTCTCTAGTCATGCCGATGGCATTCAAATTTTTATTGGCGGTGAAAGTGATTTATTGCCATATGAAGATTTGGCGGTTATCAGCGCACCTTATAGCGTAGATGGTCAGATTGTTGGAACCCTTGGCGTTATTGGGCCTACTCGTATGGCATACGATCGGGTGATTCCGATTGTCGACATCACCTCTAAGTTGTTATCGGGCGCATTAAGTGCGCCAATCAGCTCTTAGTAATTAGTATATTTTTTTAGCTCTCTTTAATAAAGACGGATCTTCCTTGAATCAAAATCCCCACTTACGCCCCTCTAAGACAGCAGTGTTATTGCTTAATTTAGGCACTCCTTCCGCTCCAACGGCTAAGGCAGTTAGAGCCTACCTCAAAGAGTTTCTATCTGATCCACGCGTTGTAGAAATTCCTCGCATTATTTGGTGGTGCATTTTGAACGGTATTATTTTGCCGATTCGTAGTGGCGCGTCTGCAAAAAAATATGCCTCTATTTGGTTGCCAAAATTAGGTTCGCCATTGATGCATTACTCACGCCTACAAGCAAAAGAGCTGGGTGAGAAATTTGCGAGCCACGGTGAGGTTGTATTGGTGGATTTAGCTATGCGCTATGGCGAGCCTTCAACTCAGCAAGCCCTGGAAGCCCTGCAAGCACAGGGTATGGAGCGTCTATTGTTGCTGCCACTGTACCCGCAATATTCGGCAACTACTACTGCATCGAGTTTTGATGAAGTGTTTCGCGTGCTCGGGACTTGGCGTAATCAACCTGAGTTGCGTTTAGTCAAGTACTACCACGATAACCCTGCATATATTTCAGCATTACGTGATCAAGTACTTAGCGCATGGGATAAAGATGGTCGCCCAGATTTTGCTGCTGGTGATCGCTTTGTAATGTCTTTTCACGGTTTACCCAAGCGCAATTTAATGAAGGGTGACCCCTATCATTGTGAGTGCTTAAAATCCGGCCGCCTACTTGGCGAGTCATTGGGCCTAGAACCCGGACAATACTTAGTTACTTTCCAATCTCGCTTTGGTAAGGCAGAGTGGCTCAAGCCTTACACGGCCCCGATGATTGAAGAGTTGGGTAAAGCA
>JBJOEU010000011.1:0-12535 GCA_046049115.1 Pseudomonadota bacterium | reverse complement strand
ATACCATCAGGTCCAGCAACGCCACCTGTCAACTGAATAGCAACGCCAGTTTTAGAAACAGAACCATCGGCCATCAGTGGTAAACGCCAAATTTGCTGAGATCTTGTTGCCGCAACGAATACATGCTTTTCTTGCGTGTTTAAGGTGATGCCGTTAGGGCTCGGTACGTTAATAGCCAAACGATCTAATTGGCCATTAGCGCGCAATCGAAATACTCTTCCAGTTGGATCTGCGATTCCCGTTTGACCCTGATCAGTAAAGTACAAGTCACCATTGGAGGCAAAATGTAAATCATTCAAACCCTTGAAGTTTTCGCTGTACATGGACCCTAGAATTGTTTCCACTTTTCCAGTCTTAGGATCGAGAGCCAATAGACCTAGCTTGTAATCACAAATAAATGCGCGGCCATCTTTGTGGAACTTCAGTCCATTAGGCCAGCCGTCAAATTGGGTCACTAAATCCCAGTCACCCTTTGGCGTAATTCTGAAGACTCGGCCAAAAGGGATATCCAGGAACCATAAGTTACCCTCACGGTCAAAAGAAGGCCCCTCTAAAAAGCACTCTACTTCAGCGTTTTGACGGTTTGGGTCAGACCAACCTGTGCGGGACTTCTTTCTAAACTTCCCAGGCATTGACATAAAGACTTCTGCCTTAATTTTCTCGACCGGCTGAAATGGGTTGTGCATCGTCATAGTAGATTGCTCCTCTTTTTAGTTATACGGATAGGTTTATTTAAATGATTCACAATTAAAACATAATTGATGATAATGTACTGTAGATATAAGCATATGACGATTTCAATTTATTAAAACTTAACCGTATAAGTAAGGTTTCTTATGAACTATGTTGCCGTAATTGGTACTGGAATCATGGCCGCAGGTATTGCTGCAGGATTTCTTGCGCAAAGTATTCCCGTTGTCATTTTGGGTAGAAGCAAGGACAAAGCGGATGCTTGTCTAGATAAAGCATTGACCCTCGCGCAGAAAATTGGCATTAGTGGGACCTATGCCAGCCAAAGCCAAGACACCATCAAGGGTGGACAGAAAACTGAAGTTCTTGAGAATTGGTCTAACTGGAATGAGTGCGACTGGGTCATCGAAACTGTGGCAGAAAACCTTGCACTGAAGCAAGAAATATTCCAATACCTTGATGAGCGCGTTCCAGCACACATCCCTATTGGCAGTAATAGCTCAGGATTTCCAATCAGCAAAATTGCTTCTGGACTGAAAACCGCTAACCGCATGATGGGAGCGCATTACTTTATGCCAGCCGAGGTTGTTCCTCTAGTAGAGGTAGTCATGGGAGAGAAAACAGAATTGGTATTTGCAGAGCAAGCCTGCAGCCTATACAAAAGCATTGGCAAAAAACCGGTTTTAGTAAAAAAAGATATTCCTGGGTTTTTGGCGAATCGTATTCAACATGCGCTCATGCGTGAAGCCCTATCACTTGTACAAGAGGGTATTGCAAGTCCCGAGGATATTGATGATGCCGTACGTTACAGCTTTGGCTTTCGATATGCCGCCGTTGGTCCAATGACTCAAAAAGAAATCTCTGGATGGGATGGAATGGCAAATGCCGCAAAAGAGATTTATCCCTCACTCTCTAACATCACCACCCTACCCCCGAAGGTAGTGCAGTTGATGAGCGAAGGAAAAACAGGAATGAAGTCTGGCGAAGGTTTTAGAAAGTGGACTCCAGAAGAAATTGCGCAGGTTTCAGACTCCTATTCCAGGAGATTGAAGGCCGCTTTCGATGTTCTTAATATTGAATAGCCTGATACCCCTTAGCAATGGCTTCCTTTACTCGATCAATATTTGGAGTGACACCAACACCGCTGGATGCTAGTTGGCCCACCTCAAGGCTTCCCTGCTTGGCTATCAGCGGTGTATCGCAGATATCAAACTTCAAGTACTGATTTGACATGCTAAAACCCCAATTGACTTTGCCCATTGCAAATCCTAGAGATGCAGTAGCCGCTGCCGATAAAGAAGTCTCCGCAATCTTGCATGCCAAATTAAGTGAGAGCTTATGCCGCTCTATTAATTTGGCACATTCAAGCGCCTGCATTACTCCGCCCGTTTTAATGAGCTTCAAGCTTGCGCCGCTCAATGCCTTAGCCTCAATTAATTGCTCTAGTTCAGCAAGGCCATGGACTGATTCATCCAACCCAATTGGAATAGGAGAGGTCTTATTGAGTAGCACAAAATCTGCCATTGGCAACTCCGCAGAAATCAGCTGCTCCCCAAATGCTAATTTACTTGCTGACTCTGACTGGCAAAATCGAAGTGCATCCGTCAAAGTGAGCGCGCAGTTTGCATCAACCGAGATGACGTCACCCTCCAGGGCATCGCACAGGACTTTCACTCTATGCAAATCCTCATCAAGCGAGAGAGAGCCAATTTTAATTTTCCAGTGCTTAAATCCAAGCTCACGAAATGCCTTGGCATCACTAAGCTCTTTATCCAATGAACCGCCTAACATTCTCAGTAAGGGTAAAGGCGCAGGCACGACGTCCGCCAAGTTACCGCTTACATTGCGCAGATATCGCCACAAAGGGATAGATAGCTCTTGCGTATACAAATCCAATAAAGCCATCTCTAGGCAGGATTTTGCTGATGCATTTGCATACAAAATTCGATTAAAAACGCTTGCAAATTCTGCTGGCTCGCTCCAATCTAATGGCAATGCATATTCCACTAAGTACTTAATGCTGCCAACGAGACTATCCAAGCTTTCCCCGGTCATCAAAGGCGCAACCGAGGCTTCACCCCAACCTTGCCTGCCCTTGTCGTCTGTCAGGCAGAGCAGAACTGTTTTTGCATCAACTACCATTTCACGAGACATCTTGATGGGCTCGATAAGGGGAATGGATAAGGGGTAGATTTGCGCGCAAGTGATTTTCATTTTTTGCTTTATAAGCTTTAACAAAAGAGTTTTTATTTTAAAAATAATATCTAGGAGAACAATACATGAGAAAAATTATCTTCACCCTACTAGCCTTAGGAATCACATTGCCATCGCTAACCAGCGCGCAAGGATATCCGAACCAACCGATTAAGCTGATCATCCCATTTGCAGCTGGTGGACCATCAGATGTTCTCGCCCGTGGATTCTCACCAAAACTGGGTGAGAATCTTGGCCAACCAATCATCATTGAAAACAAACCAGGTGCGGGCGCCAATTTAGCTGCGGAGTACGTAGTCAACTCTAAGGGCGATGGTTATACACTCTTCCTCATGCTAGTGGGCACCCAAGCTATCAATGAAACCTTGTATAAAAAACTCAACTACAACGTAGTGAAAGATTTTGCACCTGTCTCACTGGTTGCCTCATCTTCATTGATGCTAGTAGCCAACCCTGGTGTACCTGTAAAAACTGTTGCAGAATTAATAGCGTTTGATAAAGCCAATCCTGGCAAAGTCAGCTTTGGTTCCTCGGGCGCTGCAACACCGCTCCATCTGGCGGGCGAATTATTTAATACTCAAGCCGGGACTAATATTCTCCATGTCCCTTATAAAGGCGCGGCCCCTGCATTAACGGATGTACTGGGCGGACAGATTCAAACAGCTATTGTTGGCACTCCAGCAGCGCTGCCTTATGTCAAATCTGGGAAGCTAACTGGATTGGGTGTTACTAGCCTAAAACGGTCTCCAAATGCCCCGGAGATTCCAGCCATATCCGAGACCTTGCCTAAATTTGACGTAGAACTGGTTTATGCCATTGTTGCGCCAGCCAGCACTCCCAAGGCTGTTGTGGACAAATTAAACACTCAGTTAGCTAATGTACTCAACAACCCTGAAGTTAAATCCCAATTGAACTCTAGAGGATTTGATATTGTCACTAGTACCCCAGGCCAGCTTGGTGATTACATTAAATCTGAAGTAGCAAAGTGGGCGCCGATTGTCAAAAAATCAGGCGTCACCGCAGAATAATTAAAAATATACAAATCGAGAGTTACTCATGATTGAAACATCTGAAAAAAAATTAGCTGGCGCCATTATTCGCTTGCATCCAAATGACAATATTGTTGTTGCACGTGTTGACGTTGCCATTGGCGAGCAAGTACCCAGCGAGAATTTCACGAGTCGTAGCCAAGTACCAGCGGGGTACAAGATCGCTACAAAGAAAATCTTGAAGGGTGAGCCTATCCTTAAATACAACGTGACCGTGGGCTTTGCTAATACTGATATTGAAGCTGGCACGATGGTTCATAGTCATAACACTGAGTTTCGTGAATTTGATCGTGACTATGCCTATGCCAGTGAATATAAGCCCACCACCCTCCTTCCAGAATCTGAACGTGCGACATTTGAAGGTTACGTGCGCGCTAATGGAAAAGTAGGTACGCGTAATTTCATCGGCATTCTGTCAACCGTGAATTGCTCTGCTACGGTAGTCAATAAAATTGCTGACTGGTTTACACCTGAGAGGCTGAAAGACTATCCCAATATCGATGGCGTAGTTGCCTTTAGTCACGGCATCGGTTGCGGTATGGAGATGAGTGGCGAGCCAATGCAACTACTTCGTAGAACGATGGCAGGTTATGCACAGCATCCGAATCTAGCTGCAGCGCTCATCATTGGCTTAGGTTGCGAGCGTAATCAGCTGAAAGGATTGATGGAGCAAGAAGCATTGCAAGAAAACTCTACTTTGCATACCTTCATCATGCAAGAGACTGGTGGCACACGTAAAACGATTGAAGCTGGAATTGAAGCTGTTAAAGCACTCCTGCCAGAAGCCAATAAAGCAAAGCGTCAAACTGTTTCTGCGAGCCATTTATGTGTTGGTTTGCAATGCGGTGGATCCGATGGTTTCTCTTCCATCACCGCAAACCCAGCCTTAGGAGCTGCGGTAGATATTTTGTCGCGCCATGGTGGCACAGGTATTCTTTCTGAAACACCAGAGATTTATGGAGTTGAACATACTCTCACTCGTAGAGCTGCCACTAAAGAAATCGGTGAGAAGCTTATTAAACGGATTCGCTGGTGGAAAGATGAATATTCAGTTGGTCGTGATGTGCAGATCAATGGGCAAGTGAGCCCTGGAAATCAAATTGGTGGCCTTGCCAACATCTTTGAAAAGTCGCTCGGCTCCTCTATGAAAGGTGGCACTGGACCCCTGATGGAAGTCTATCGATATGCAGAACCCGTCACAGCGAAAGGTTTTGTATTTATGGATACTCCTGGCTTTGATCCTGTCTCAGCAACGGGTCAAATTGCAGGTGGAGCAAACCTGATTGCCTTCACTACGGGACGTGGATCCATGTTTGGCTCTAAACCAGCGCCTTGCATTAAGTTGGCTACTAATACGCCCATGTATCAAAGGCTAACTGAAGACATGGACATCAATTGTGGAGAGATCTTGGATGGCACGGTTTCCGTTCAAGAGATGGGGCAACGTATTTTTGAACTCTTCCTCAGGACAGCCTCAGGAGAAGCTTCTAAGAGCGAATTATTGGGTCTAGGTGACTATGAATTCGTGCCTTGGCAAGTAGGCGTCATGAGCTAATAAAAGGCTCCAACTCACAGTAGCGATAAGCGGGCATTTAGCCCGCTTTTTCTTTATTAAAAGAAGCTAGAAGTCGGCGCTAGGGACTGTAGAATTCAAGTTATTGATTTAATCAGGACTTCATTGGGCTTATGAAATTCAGAGACTACTATGAAACACTCGGTGTAGCGCGTGGCGCCACTGAAGCAGAAATTAAAGCGGCTTACCGCAAGTTAGCTCGCAAATATCATCCAGACGTCAATAAAGAAGCTGGGGCAGAAGACCAATTTAAAGAAGTTGGTGAGGCCTACGCTGTTCTCAAAGACACTGAAAAGCGCGCCGCCTACGATCGCATGGGTGCCAACTGGAAGAACGGTCAAGACTTCACTCCTCCGCCAAGCTGGAACGAGGGATTTGAATATTCTGACAGCAACTTCGGTGGCGGAAATAGTGGATTTGGAGGTGGTTACGAGGGCGATCAAAGCGAATTCTTTGAATCTCTCTTTGGTAGAGGTCGTCAGACCCAAGGTGGAAGAAGTGGCAACCCCCGCCAAGGCATGAACTTCAAAGGTCAAGATCATCATGCCAAGATATTGATTGATCTGGCGGATGCATATAGTGGTGCACAACGAACTATCGCCCTGCACATGCCTACGCAAGATGCTAATGGCCATGTCAGCACCCAAGAACGCAAGCTCGATGTCAGCATTCCGAAGGGCATTAGGGCAGGGCAAAATCTACGCTTAGCTGGCCAGGGAGGTCCAGGCATGGGTTCTGGTGGTGCCGGCGACCTGTACCTTGAGATTGATTTCCACCCCAATCCCATCTATCGCGTAGATGGCAAAGACGTTTATCTTGATTTGCCGCTGGCCCCATGGGAAGCGGCGCTAGGAACTACCGTCAATATTCCAACTCCTGGAGGCTCAACTTTAGAGCTGAAGATTCCAGCGGGTACAGCAGCCGGCCGTAAGATGCGACTCAAGGAAAAAGGTATCCCCAGTAAAGAAGCAGGCGATCTGTACGTAGTGCCGAACATTGTTCTGCCCGGCGCCGAAACAGATGCACAAAAAGAAGCGTATCAAGCGCTGGAGAAAGCTTTTGATTTCAAGCCTAGAAACCATTTGAAGGGATGATGAAAATGACACAAACACAAATCACCTGGATCACAGGTAGCGTTGTTGAAGAGGAAGTGCATATGAGCATTGTGGAAATTTCACAAGCAACACGTGCACCAGAAGATCTCATCATGTCCTGGGTATCAGAAGGTGTCCTTAGCCCTATCGGTTCATCTCCAGAAGACTGGCGCTTTAGTGGAGAGTCGCTTAAGCGCGCAAAGACTGCCGCTCATCTGACCCATGATCTAGAGCTCAACACACCCGGAGTTGCTTTGGCGCTAGATCTTCTGGACGAAATCAGTCGCCTTCGCAATCAGCTGGTTCGTGAAAAAATAGTTTAAGCCCCCGAGGGACTTAGTAATGATGTACTTCGCAATTTAGGATAGAAAAATGACCGCATTACCCTGCATTGAAATTGAAACCGCCCCCAATCCAAGCGCTGCTGTCATTTGGCTTCACGGACTTGGGGCTGATGGCAATGACTTTGTCCCAATCATTCCTCAACTCAATCTTTCCGAGTGCCCAGCCATTCGCTTTGTTTTTCCAAGCGCGCCCTCTATGGCTGTCACAGTCAATGGCGGCTACGTGATGCCAGCCTGGTATGACATTACCGAAAGAAATATCAACGCCCGTGAAGATCTTGCCGGTATTCATCAATCAGCAGCAGCAATCTCAGAGTTAATTGAACGAGAGGCAAGTCGTGGCATTGCCTATGAAAATATTGTTTTGGCCGGCTTCTCGCAGGGCTGCGCCATGTCGCTACAGGTAGGGCTACGCTTTCCTCATACGCTGGCAGGCATTATGGCGCTTTCAGGCTATTTGCCTTTAGCAAACTCACTGGCACTCGAGAGAAGTGAGGCCAATAGCAAGACTCCTATATTTATGGCGCATGGCGTTTGGGACGCGGTGATCACTCCAGAGCGCGCAGAAGCTTCAGCTGATACTCTGGAAAAATTGGGCTATCAGGTGGACTGGAATACCTATCCAATGGAACACTCTCTTCATCCAGACGAGCTCGTAGATATCTCCAGATTTTTAACTGCAGTGCTGGGTAAGTCTTAACCCACACTGCATTGAGCATTGCAATTACATTAAGATTCTGAGCGACTTAAGAGTAGTTCCCAGCGCTGTAATTTGATGTCTAAATCGGCAGTGATTTCTGATAAGCGCGCTTGCATGCTTGCCGCTAATTCAGGTTCATTCTTATAGAGATCCGGATTACTCATGGCAATCCCAATATCAGCCTGCTCCGTCTCCAAAGTTTCGATCTGCAAAGGCAGGACTTCTAACTCCTGCCGCTCTTTACCATTGAGCTTGCTGACCCCCGTTTTTGCAGCAGCGGGTTTTGATTCAACTTTTGTATCTGGTTTTGCTTCTGGCTTTGATTCCGATTTCTCAGCAGCTTTCAAGCCACCGTTGGCTGCACGAATCTTATCTGAGCGCGCCTTCTGAATCTTCCAATCTTCGTAACCACCCTCGTATTCGCGCCAAAATCCATCGCCCTCATTAGCAATGATGCTGGTCACTACGTTATCTAAGAAGTAACGATCATGGCTAACCAAGAACACAGTGCCTTTATAGTCCTGCAGTAATTGCTCAAGTAAGTCTAGAGTGTCAATATCCAGGTCATTAGTTGGCTCATCCAAAACCAAGACGTTTGCAGGTCGTGCAAATAAACGCGCCAGTAACAAGCGATTACGCTCCCCACCTGACAATGTACTTACTGGTGAATTAGTACGCTCAGGTGCAAATAAGAAATCACTCAGATAGCTCTTGACGTGTTTCTTATTGCCATTGATTTCAATCCACTCGCTACCTGGGCTAATGTAATCCTCGAGTGAAGCGTTGAGATCGAGACCTTCACGCATCTGGTCAAAATAAGCGACCTCGATACGAGTGCCCATGGTTGCTGTGCCAGAGTCTGGTGCAATCGTTCCGAGGATCAACTTCAAGAGTGTGGTCTTACCAGCCCCGTTAGGCCCCAGAAGTCCCACTTTATCGCCACGCAAAATCGTTGCTGTGAAATCCTTCACAATCGGGCGATCGTATGACTTGGAAACATTTTGCAGATCAGCAACAATCTTACCGCTTCTATCCCCTGCTGAAACAGCAAGTTTGACTTGTCCAACAGCATCACGTCTTTGTGAGCGAGTAGCGCGAAGGTTTTCTAGACGTGCAATACGAGCAACGCTGCGGGTACGCCTAGCCTCAACTCCCTTACGAATCCAAACCTCTTCTTGAGCGAGCAATTTATCAGCACGTGCATTAGCTAAAGACTCTGAATTCATTTCCTGGTCTTTTAATACTTCATAGGCCGAAAAATTACCTGGGTAGGTACGCAAGATACCGCGGTCAAGCTCCACAATTTGCGTACAGACGTTATCCAAGAAAGCGCGATCATGGGTAATCAGAATCACAGAGCCCTTGTACTCTTTAAGCAAATCCTCTAACCAAGAAATCGAATCTAAATCCAAGTGGTTGGTAGGCTCATCCAATAGCAACACATCAGGCATCTCTACCAGCGCACGAGCAAGAGCAACCCGCTTCTTGGTTCCACCCGATAAAGTATTAATCTTGAGCTCAGCCGATAGGTGCAGACGATCCAGCGTTTCATGAACGCGTTGCTCCCAATTCCAACCGCTTAAAGCTTCCAATTGCGACTGCACTTCATCTAGGCGATGGTGGGCAGCATCGTCCCACTCTCCAATGCTGAGGGCTTCGTATTCTTCACGCAAGGCTTTGGCCTGCGCTACGCCTTTGGATACGGCATCAAAGACGGTCTCCTCAGCCTCAAATATCGGTTCTTGTGGAACATAGGCAATGCGGAGACCCTGCTGATACTGCAGCAAGCCATCATCCATTTTTTCTATGCCAGCCAAGATCTTCAATAAAGAGGATTTGCCAGTGCCATTACGGCCAATTAAGCCAACCCGCTCCCCAGATTCCAGTGAGAAAGCAGTGTTTGCGAGGAGGTCAACGTGGCCAAAAGCCAGTTTTGCATCAGTGAGTACGATTAAAGCCATGGCGACATTATCGTCACTTCACCCAAAGTGGGGATATTTCCAATAAACACGGGATTGGGAAGTAGAATTTACTCAAGGAACACCTCCAAATAAAGGGATAAATGACCTGTAAGCTCAGCCCTAGCGCTCCACGACTCATTCTCTTTGCCGGTCATGCGGGCACAGGTAAAACCACTTTGGCTAAAAAAGCACTACCCCTCATCGTTGAGAAGACTGGGGAAAGCTTTTTCTTTTTAGATAAAGATACGGTGTATGGGGCCTATAGCTCCCATGTCATGGAGCTCACTACCAATAACCCCAATGATCGAGATAGCCCTTTTTATCTTCAGCACTTAAGGGATTGGGAATATGCAGGACTGATTGCTATCGCCAAAGAAAACCTACAGCTCGGAGTAAATGTCATCCTAGTGGGCCCTTTTTCTAATGAAATCCAAAGCGGTCGGATGTTTAAACCCGAAGAGCTTGGTGTGCCCAGCGTATCGAGCATCAAAATTGCCTGGATTGATTTAGATGAGAGTGAAGCTAAAAACCGTATGGAGCGGCGCGCAGATCCGAGAGATGAATACAAACTACAGCATTGGGATGAATACACTAAACGTAGAGTAGAACCGCCAAAGCATGCTGCAATACAGCGCTTTGATAATCTACATTTTGATGAAACTCAGTTTGAGAAATTAATCGATCATTTAGTTAACTAAATGCTTACTTGGCTAGATAATCGAGCGCAACTGCTTCGGCAACCTTAATACCATCAACTCCTGCCGATAAGATTCCACCAGCATAGCCAGCACCCTCGCCTGCAGGGTAAAGACCTTTGATATTTAAACTTTGAAGATTAGCGCCTCGGGTAATGCGCAAGGGTGAAGACGTACGCGTTTCAATACCAGTCAGCACTGCATCTTTCATCGAGAAGCCTTTAATCTGTTTCTCAAAGGCCGGAATCGCCTCTCGAATTGCTTCAATGACATAAGCAGGCAAAGCATCAGCCAGATCTGTCAAGTGCACGCCGGGCTTATAAGAGGGGATTACGGAGCCAAATTCTGTGGAAGCTTTACCGGCTAAGAAGTCGCCCACCAATTGACCAGGAGCTTCATAGGTAGATCCGCCCAACTCGTACGCCTTGGACTCTAGCGCTCTCTGAAAATCGATACCTGCCAAGGGGCCGCCAGGATAGTCATCTGGGGTAATACCAACCACAATGCCAGCATTAGCATTGCGCTCGTTACGCGAATACTGACTCATGCCGTTGGTAACAACCCGATTGGGTTCAGAGGTAGCTGCCACTACTGTTCCGCCAGGGCACATACAGAAGCTATAGACAGCGCGGCCGTTCTTAGCATGGTGAACCAATTTGTAATCAGCCGCACCAATGAGCTCGTTACCAGCATGTGGCCCTAAACGCGCCCTATCAATTAAAGATTGGGGATGCTCAATACGAAAGCCCACAGAAAACGGCTTGGCTTCCATGTACACACCCGCCGCATGAAGAGCCTCAAAGGTATCGCGAGCGCTATGCCCCAAAGCAAGCACCACATGATTGGCAGGCAGATCAGGATGTCCTTCAATTTTGACGCCTGCAATCTGATCATCCTGAATATCAAAGCCAACCACTTTTTGTGAGAAACGAATCTCTCCACCAAGCTCAATAATTTCTTGACGCATTTTTTCGACAACGCCTACCAATCGAAATGTGCCGATATGTGGCTTAGCGACATAATGAATTTCTTCGGGCGCGCCCGCTTTGATAAATTCAGCGATGACTTTGCGACCATAAAACTTTGGATCTTTAATTTGACTCCAGAGCTTGCCATCAGAAAACGTCCCTGCCCCACCCTCACCAAATTGCACGTTAGATTCTGGATTGAGGACATTCTTGCGCCAGAGACCCCAGGTATCCTGCGTACGTTCGCGTACCGGCTTACCGCGCTCTAATACGATTGGCTTAAAACCCATCTGCGCCAACACTAAGGCAGCAAAAATTCCACAAGGGCCAAATCCAATGACAACAGGTCGCTTAAAGTTTTCGTTCTTCACTTGCGAGGCGTTGGCCACAAAGTGATAACTCATATCCGGTGATGGTCGAATATGAATGTCATTCGAAAACTGCTTCAGTAATTTTTCTTCACCCTTTACCGATAAATCGACTGTGTAGATAAAGGCCAGAGCCACGTTTTTTCTGGCGTCGTAGCTGCGTTTAAAAACGTCGAACCGAATCAGATCTTGAGTCTGGATATTTAAGCGCTGCAATATCGCCTCTTCCAATGCCTCTGGGGCATGACTAATTGGTAGGCGAAGTTCGGTAATACGGATCATGGGTCTCTACGATACACAGTAAATCAGGGTAATTTGCCTAAATAATACTGGGATGAGCAGGATTGTTGCGTTAAAAGGCGATAATGCGCCATGGCTCTACGCGCAACTATCCACAAAGCCGACCTCCACGTCGCAGACTCTGACCGCCACTATTACGGCAGCCACTCCCTTACCATCGCAAAACATCCCTCCGAAACTGAAGAGCGGATGATGGTTCGCATTATCGCTTTTGCACTTCAAGCACAAGAAGAGCTGGCCTTTACCAAAGGCTTGAGCGATACCGATGAGCCAGATCTCTGGGTGAAAGACCTCACGGATGCCATTAAGTTATGGATTGAGATAGGCCAGCCTGACGAAAGACGTATCTTGAAAGCCTGCGGTCGATCCGATCAAGTCATCGTCTACTGCTATGGAGGACACACTAGCAAAATCTGGTGGGATGGCATTGCCAATAAACTGACCCGTGCCCGCAACCTCCAGGTGATCTCCATTCCAGCAGAGCAAGCCAAAGAACTTAACAAGCTAGTCGAGCGAAGTATGGTCCTGCATGTGAATATTCAAGATGGGGAAGCATATGTTTCTTCGGATATGGGGCAA
>JBJOEU010000010.1:0-12774 GCA_046049115.1 Pseudomonadota bacterium | reverse complement strand
ATCCCTAATAGACATTTTTTCCACAACGCCCAGCCTTTGAGGGTGAGCTCATTTTCTGGGGCGGCAGGTAGGTAGTCGGGTCTAAAGCGAGAGAGGAAGAATGTATAGAGAGCAAAAAGACCAATTTGCAGTAGCGAAGGACCCCAAGCACCCAGATACATGCTGCCTACATCGGCGCTACCGCTTTGAGTCTTTAACTGGTCAGCCAGCACAATCAGCACTAAAGAGGGTGGCACTAGCTGGGTAATAGTCCCAGAGGCCGCTAAAACACCCGTAGCGTAGCGCATGTTGTAGCCGTAACGCATCATCACTGGCAGGGAAATCATCGCCATAGCGATCACCTGAGCAGCTACTGTGCCAGTAATTGCCCCCAAGATGAATCCCACAATAATCACAGAGTAGCCAAGCCCACCCCGAATGCGTCCAAAGAGCTGACCCATGGAGTCCAGCATTTCTTCTGCAAGACCGCAGCGCTCCAAGATGGCACCCATGAATGTGAAGAAGGGGATTGCTAGAAGTAGGTCATTAGCAAGAACACTGCCAAAGATGCGCTGGGGAATGGCTTGTAAAAATGGCATACCAAAGAAATTCTCAGCAATCGCAATGCCAGCAAAGAATAATCCCGCAGCCATCAAAGAAAAAGCCACCGGAAAACCGATCAGCATAAACACAATGAGTCCACCAAACATCAGCGGTGGCATCCATTCAAGTGGAATCATTGCATGGGCTTTTCATAATGGAGATCAGCGGCGGGCAATGTTGCTTTGCCTTTGAGGGCGCCAATACGTTTAATAATTTCTGATAGACCTTGAAGGCTCAGCATGAAGAAACCAAAAGGCACGACAAATTTAATGGGGTAGCGTGATAAACCGCCTGCGTTGAGTGAATGCTCTGAGACTAACCAAGAGGGGTAAAACAAAGTTGTCCAAGAAAGCCAGGCAAATAATATGCAGGCTGGCATTAAAAAGACAGTCAAGCCAAAGAGGTCCACATAAAGACGTCCGCGATCAGAAAGCTGTGAGTAAATGAGATCGACTCGAACATGTTCATTGCGTTTGAGGGTGTATGCAGCCCCCAACATGACAGCAGCAGCAAACAAATACCACTGTAATTCGAGTGGCCAGTTATTACTGATATCTAGGCTGTAGCGAAGTAGGGCGTTAACTGCTGATACTACGCAAGACAGCAGAATCATCATGCTGGCTGCCTTGCCAAGGAATTGATTTAAACGGTCAATTCCTGCTGAGAGCGTTCCCCAAAAGCCCATGCGGATTAGAGATCTGCTCGACCCCGTTTGATTGCGGCGAGCACTTGTGCCGGAGCGGTACCGCCAGCATGTTGACGAGAATTCACGGAGCCATCTACAGTCAGTAAAGCAAATACATCATCACCCATGAGCTCAGGACGGTTATCTAAGCCACAAGCAAAACGCAATTCCGACAGTGATAAATCAGTGAGCATGCAGTTGCGACCAACACAGGCTTTGACTGCATGAGCTACTGCTTCGTGAGCATCACGGAAAGCCAAACCCTTTTTAACTAAGTAATCAGCCAAGTCCGTTGCGGTTGCGAAGCCTTCTTCAGCAGCTGCCTTCATCACATCGGCTTTAACCTGAATATGAGGGACCATATCAGCGAAGATGCGCAAGGTATCTTGTACGGTATCTACCGCATCAAATAATGGCTCTTTGTCTTCTTGGTTATCCTTGTTGTACGCTAAGGGCTGGCTCTTCATTAAAGTTAATAAAGAGATCAAATCACCATAGACGCGACCAGTTTTGCCGCGTGCTAATTCTGGTACATCCGGGTTCTTTTTCTGCGGCATGATTGAGCTACCGGTACAGAAGCGATCCGGCAAATCAATAAAGCCAAAGCGTGGGCTGAGCCACAGTACCAGCTCTTCAGATAAGCGGGACACGTGCATCATCAGGATGGATGCAAAGGCGCAGAACTCAATCGCAAAGTCACGATCAGATACCGCATCAAGAGAGTTATTGCAGATGCCATCAAATCCCAAAATCTTTGCAACCTGCTCGCGATCGATCGGATAAGTTGTGCCGGCCAACGCCGCTGCACCGAGTGGCAAACGATTAAAGCGGGCGCGCAAATCAGCCAAGCGGCTTGCATCGCGACTAAACATTTCGTAATAGGCCATGAGGTGATGACCAAAAGTAATTGGCTGGGCTACTTGTAAGTGCGTATGGCCAGGCATGATCGTGGCAGCATGCGTCTCAGCGAGATTGAGCAAAGCAATGCGCAGGGTTTTGAGAGTGGCTGCGATTTCATCAACACTGCCACGCAACCACAGGCGTAAATCAGTCGCTACCTGGTCATTACGCGAACGACCAGTATGAAGACGCTTTCCGGCATCGCCAACTAACTCAGTCAGGCGAGCCTCGATATTCAGATGGACATCTTCTAGCGCGAGTTGCCAGTTAAATTCACCAGCTTCGATTTCGGCTTTGATCTGGGCCATACCCTTTTGAATATCCGCCAAATCTTGGGCGCCGATAATCTTTTGAGTGGCCAGCATTTCAGCGTGAGCTAAAGATCCTGCAATATCCACTAAGGCAAATCGTTGATCAAAGCCAATTGAGGCGGTATAACGTTGAACTAGTTCGTCAACAGGTTCATTAAACCGGGCCGACCAAGCTTGGGCTTTGTTGGAAAGGGAATTTTTTGATGAGCTCATAAACGCAGTATATTGATGTAAATCGTTCATTATTTTAAATGCTATGTCACAAACCCCTATTTCTAGCCCTACAGCCTCCAACCCTGGCACTCCTGAGCGCCTAGTCATTGCCTCTCGTGAGAGCCGCCTTGCTATGTGGCAGGCTGAACACCTCCGGGATTGCCTAAAAAAGCTCTATCCGGCATGTGATGTACAGATCTTAGGTATGACTACTCGGGGAGATCAAATACTGGATAAAGCCCTCTCCAAAGTGGGCGGTAAGGGCTTATTTGTAAAAGAACTAGAAACTGCCCTAGAAGATGGTCGGGCAGATTTAGCGGTGCATTCTCTAAAAGACGTTCCTATGGTCATGCCAGAGGGCTTTGATTTGTCCTGTGTGATGGTGCGAGAAGATGCCCATGATGCATTTGTCTCTAATGACTATGCCAGCCTAGAGGATTTACCAAAAGGTGCGGTAGTGGGCACTTCTAGTTTGCGACGAGAGTCCGTTCTGAGATCCAGATTTCCACATTTAGTGATCCAGCCCTTAAGGGGAAATTTAGATACCCGTATGGCTAAGCTCGATCGCGGCGAGTATCAAGCAATTATTTTGGCTGCTGCAGGTCTCAAGCGATTGGGTTTAGGAAGCCGTATTCGGGCTTTGTTACCCATTGACCCGTACACGCCAGCTGCTGGACAAGGCGCTCTTGGTATCGAAACTCTGATTAAGCATCCCAGAATTAAAGAGTGGCTTGCGCCTCTGAACGATTTGCCAACACTTTATGCTGTGACTGCTGAACGTATGGTGTCGCGCCAACTGGGCGGATCTTGTGAAGTACCTTTGGCTGCATATGCTACTTGGGACAAAGATCATATGAATATCCGCTCCTATGTTGCTAGCGTAGATGGCACTGCAAGTTGCCTAGCTAGCGCTCAAGGTGCCGTAAAGAGTCTGGATGATGCAGAAGCTTTAGGTCTATCAGTAGCACAAGATCTCATCGCTCAAGGTGCTGAGCGTTTATTGCCTAATGGCCTGCCTAAATAATAGTTTGTCAGCAAGAACCTATTAGAGAAGTTGCGGATGAGCAATAAGACCATTGTCATTACTCGCCCCAGTGGACAGGCACGTCAGTTGTCAGAAGCACTTCAGCAGAGCTTGCGCAATGGTGGCTTTACTCCTGAATCTACTCCCAAGATCATCTCTCTACCCCTGCTAACTATCGCCCCAAAGGGTGATGATCTTTTGGTGGAGCAGATGACTGCAGCGCTACAGACCGCAGACTTAGCCATCTTTGTTAGTCCGAATGCCATTGAGTGCACGATGCGTTTATTAGAGTGCTCCTGGCAGGAGTTATCTAACAAGCCAGTGCCAATTGGAGTGATGGGTGGTAGCAGCATGGCAGCTCTCAAAAATCATGGCATTGGTCTTGAAGGTAACCCCGCGAAAGTCATTCTTCCTCAGAATAATACGCAGTGGGATTCTGAGGGCTTATGGACTGAATTGCAGAATTTGCATTGGAATTGGCCTACTAAAAAAGTGCTCATCTTTAAAGGTGAGGGCGGGCGCGATTGGCTGGCTGACACTCTAAAAAATGCTGGTGCGCAAGTTGAAGCATTCTCCGTCTATGCCCGCGTTCCTTTGGATCTGAATAGTTCCGCCTGGAATGAAATTCATGGGATGGATTTTGCTAAATCACTTTGGCTTCTGACTTCATCGGAAGCGGTAAGGTATTTGGGTCGAGCGAAACTACCGTTTGATCTCGCTACAGCCGTTTGTCCGCATCATAATATTGCCGATGCAGCCGAGCGAATCGGCTTTGGCAAAGTATTGACTTGTGGCCCTGGAGATGAGGCTTTGATTGCCGCATCGCAGACTTGGCTCTCTATTTAATCCGTAGGATAGTTGATAAGGGCCGGTAGAAAAACTTCACTCACTAAGAGTGGGCGTCCTTTAAGTTGATATAGCGTTCGTCTTGCCCAGCTAACTGGTGGCAAGCCTGAATATTGCTGAAAACATTTTTTCCACAGGGCGCTTTGTTTATCAAGGCGAGCAATTTCTCGGGGCGGTTTCTTTTGGGAGCGCATCCGCGTTTTGGCAAACAGCACAGCTCCTAGCGGTTTCTTCCCTAAGCGCAGAACCTCATGATTGCTGCCACCCGAGCTGGTACTGGGGATCATGCTGCGTGCGATCACCAGCGGAATACCATTGGTGCAAAGCAGTACCTCTCGGATGCGACAACGCTTGATCTTGAAATGAAAATAGCGACTCTCGTCGCTATTGAGGTTTTGGCGGCAATCACGCAAAACTACTACTTCTAGTTTTTGCCCGATTGCACGTTCAATTTTTTGGGTTAAAGAACCGGTATCGCTAAGCCAAGACTGCCACTGGCGTGGCGCTTGATGTAATTCACCGGAATCGACTCGATTCCATGCAGAACGGAGACGACGACGGTGAAGCATTTTTAGTTACCGCTAAAGCTTCTGCGTTGACCGCCAGTTTTGGGTTTACCAAAACGTGGACCAGCGGACGGACGTGAGTCACCAGAGCGATTACCACCGGCGGGACGTGAGTCGCCAGAGCGCGCAGGGCGTGAATCAGAAAAACGATTAGCACCAGCAGGGCGTGAATCACCGGATGGACGTGAGTCACCAGCAGGACGTGAGTCACTAGAGCGAGATTCGAAATGGTTGCCTGAGCGATTACCGCCGCCACCACCACCAGAGCGAGACTCTGAGCGAGCACCAGATCCATAACGACCACCACCGCCACCAGAGCGATTGCCGCCACCAAAACCGCCACCAGAACGACCGCCACCTGGGCGACCACCGCCACCACCAAAGCTAGGCTTGGCTTGTGGCTCAAGGCCAGCGATTACTGAAGCAACGATGTCTTGTTGTGTAAAGCGTTCGATATTGCGAATCTTCGCGCGGTCACGATGTTCAACCAAAGTGATAGCAACACCATTGCGACCAGCGCGACCTGTACGGCCGATGCGGTGCGTATAGTCTTCTGGTTTCATTGGCAAGCCAAAGTTAATCACGTGACTAATACGTGGCACATCAATACCGCGAGCAGCTACGTCAGTTGCAACCAAAATCTTGGTATGACCTTTACGTAGTGACTCAAGGCGACGCATACGCACAGCCTGAGGCATGGCACCGTGTAGGGCACTAGCTTCGTAGCCGTTAGCACGCAAGGTGTCAGCAATTTTTTCACTTTCAATTTGAGTGCTTGCGAATACTACTGCTTGATCCAAAGAGGCATCAGCCAAAATGTGCTCGAGCAATTTATGCTTGTGTGACATGCTGTCAGCCCAGTGCAGCTTTTGCTCAATGTTTGCATGCTTCTCGCCAGCATGAGCCAGCTCAATACGCTTAGCATTAGTAGTTAGCTCATTAGCTAAAGACATAATCTTTGGCGCAAAAGTTGCGGAGAACATCAAAGTTTGGGTGCGATTAGCGCAGCGCTTATCAATTGCCTCGAGGTCATCAGCAAATCCCATGTCGAGCATGCGATCAGCCTCGTCAATAACCAGTTGCTTCACATCATCTAAACGAATTGCTTTGCTGTCGGTCAGATCGAGTAAACGGCCAGGAGTTGCAACAACTAACATTGCACCTTTAATCGCTTGGATTTGCTTACCGTAAGGCATGCCGCCCATAACGGTTGCAATGCGAATGCCTTTCATGCCGCGAACTAAGTTCACTGCATCAGCGGCAACTTGTTGCGCTAATTCACGGGTAGGGCAGAGCACTAGTACTTTAGGCTGTGCACGGCCTGGAACAGGTGAGCCATTTGGATTGTCTTCGATGAGTTGATTAATCAAAGGCAATAAGAAGGCTGCAGTTTTACCGCTACCAGTTTGGCTGCTGACCAATAAGTCACCACCAGCAAGAGCGGCAGGAATAACCTGAGCTTGCACTTCAGTAGCTTGGGTATAACCCAGTTCAGCAACGTTTTTAAGGAGTGGCGCCGCGAGGGCGAAATTCTGGAATTCATTTCCAGCAGGATTGGTTTCTTTAGAAAAAGTCATGCTATTACACATCCCGTTAATGGGATGTCTCCGTGTATACACTCTCTGTTTTTTATTGAGTGTGATGGTCAAAGGCATCGACCATCAGACAGGCGGCAGCGCGTTTTGTAAATTCGGTGTTTATGACTTCTAAACGATACGCTGAAATATAGCTGGGGGGCGATGAATCAAATTGCTTAAAAAAGCCTCCTATTATGTCATTTCGAGAAGATGATTACAAGGGTTTTCCCGAATTTAATTATGATTAGCTGATGAATTGGTTTATTTCGCCCTCAAGCGTGGGCATTGTTGATTTCCCCGCATACTTAGTGGGCGTCATTTTTACGATCTTATTTCCCGGCCCAAATTCCCTGTACGTGCTGGCGATTGCTTCAGTTAAAGGATGGCGTGCTGGTGCATGGGCCTCAGTAGGTATCTTTATTGGCGATGCCATCTTGATGATAGGCGTCGCTTTGGGCGCTGCAACTTTGCTCAATTCATCGCCATCCACATTCAACTTTTTACGCATGCTGGGCGCAACTTATTTAGCTTGGATGGGATATGGCTTTATTCGGTCTGGTCTTGTACGTTGGCATAGCACTCAAGTAATGGCAGCGGGAGATGGTCAGCCTCGTTACTTAAATACTTTACATCCAGTAATAGCTGCGCTGACTTTATCCTTAACCAATCCTAAGGCTATCTTTTTCTTCGTCTCATTCTTTACCCAGTTTGTTCAACCGGGGTATGCGCATCCAGTGCATACCTTCTTATACCTAGGCCTAGTATTGCAAGTGGTGAGCATGACCTACTTGGTCAGTCTAATTTGTGCTGGGCAATTTTTTCTCGGCTTCTTTAATCGGCATCGACGTTACGCTGCAGTGCTTTGGTTTCTAGTTGGCACTCTACTCATTGGCTTTGCTGCCAAGTTACTACTCTATTGATGAATTTCGATTAGTCATTATTTAAGCCAACGTAGTAGTCGCTCAACACCTTTACCGTAGGGCGGTCTTGCCAATTGTGTACCGCGTAAAAAATGAAGACCAAAGAAACCTCGAACCTCTAAAACAGATTTGCGATGGCTAAATGTCTCAAAACCAGCTTTACCGTGATAAGCGCCCATACCACTTGCGCCGATGCCACCAAATGGTAGATCTTCCACAGCTGCATGTAGCAAAGTGTCATTGATCGTTACACCACCAGAGCGAGTCTCATTCAGAATGCGCTTCATTACTGCTTTATTTTTGCCAAACCAATATAGGGCTAATGGCATTGGACGATCGTTGATATAGCGAATAGTGGAATCGATATCGTTCATTGTCACAATTGGCAAAATAGGGCCAAATACCTCTTCTTGCATGATGAGTGCATCTTCGGACACATTGAGGAGTGCTACTGGAGTGAATGGCAACTCAATATTGTCAGCGGGGGTAATGAGTCGGATGATTTGCGCGCCACGATCCGCTGCATCTTGAACCAGTTGGTGCCAACGTGCTAGTTGATGCTCATCAATGGCACTAGTGAATTCTGCTGGATTAGAGAATTGTTTTTGGGCTGCATTTTGTAATTCTTGAACAAATACATCGCAATCGCTTGTGTGAACTACCGCATAATCAGGGGCAATGCAGGTTTGTCCGCCATTCACTAGCTTGCCGTAAACAATACTTGCGGCAGCATCTTTAAGATTGGCTGAGGGGTCAACAATCGCCGGTGATTTACCACCCAACTCAAGGGTAATCGGTGTCAGGTGATCTGCAGCTGCGCGCATGACCTTCTTGCCAATGTCCCCCGAGCCAGTAAAAAAGAGGTGATCAAAGGGAAGCGCAGCAAAAGGTTCCGCAACTTCAGTGCCGCCGACAGTAACGCAAAATTCGCTAGGATGAAAATATTCTTGAATCAATGTTGCCAAGAATCCAGAGGTGCGTGAACTTCTTTCCGAAGGCTTTAACCAAACACGGTTACCAGCCGCAAAGGCGGCAATTGCAGGAACAAGAGCGAGTTGTACTGGGTAATTCCAGGGACTCATCATACCCACGACCCCCATGGATTGCATTTGAGTCCAGGCTTGAGATGAGCCTAAAAATCCTGGTGTTGCTACTAGTTGCGGCTTCATCCACTCTTTGAGGTGCTTGCGAACATGTTTGCAAGCCTGATAAATCATCTGAAACTCAAGTAGACGGCTCTCAATAGGGTGGCGATTGCCAAAATCCGCAGCCAATACCTTGCAGATCTTTTCTTCATTGGCAGCAATCATTTGCTCTATTCGGCTAATGCGCTCAAGGCGAACTTCTAGGCTGGGGTTGGGTTCTGCGGCATAAGCTGCCTTGATTTCATCTAATTGGAGCGTGAAGCGATTGATCGACATAGGGTTATATGGGGGCAAGCAAACGATTGAATAAGGTATTAGCATAAAGCCATGAACGAAACTACCCTCAAAAACAATCCATCTCTAGAGCGCGCTACTTTGGGTGGCGGCTGCTTCTGGTGCCTAGAAGCGGTTTACCAGCAGATCTCCGGCGTGAGTGCTGTAGTCTCGGGGTATGCGGGAGGAGCAATGCTAAACCCAGACTATGAATCTATCTGCTCGGGCCAAACGGGACATGCTGAAATCGTCGACGTTTACTTTGATCCAGCGGTAGTGTCTTATCGTGATTTATTAGAAATCTTCTTTGTTATCCATGATCCCACCACCTTGAATTACCAGGGTAACGACCGCGGTACCCAATACCGTTCTGTGATTTTTACTCACGGCGATAGTCAAAGCGTAACTGCTCATGAGGTAGTTCAAGAGCTTGAAGCTGCGAAAATATATTCCAATCCAATAGTGACTCAAATCGATGCGGCACCTGTGATTTATCCGGCTGAGGAATATCACCAGAATTATTTTCGTCAGCATCCGGGGCAGGGCTACTGTATGGCAGTCGTTGCTCCTAAATTAGCAAAATTTAGAGCAAATTTTCAATCTCTGATTGCCCCAGAGTATCGCTAGATTTTATGGCGCTAGGCGTGTAATACGCCATCGGGCGCCATCAAGTTGATAGTGAATACGGTCGTGTAAGCGTGAAGGACGGCCTTGCCAGAACTCAATCTCAGTAGGTTTTAGGCGATACCCTCCCCAGTGTTCTGGGCGTGGTGGTTTATCTCCAAAGTCTGTTGCGAAGCGCTTCTCAGCCTCCTCAAGAAATTCACGGTTGGGAATCTCGGAGCTTTGTGGTGAAGCCCAGGCGCCAATTCTGGAGGCGGCTGGGCGAGAGTGAAAGTATTCATCACTCTCAGCAGGGCTAACCCGCTCAACAACTCCCTTAATGCGAACCTGACGCTCTAGCTCGTGCCAATGAAATAACAGGGCAGCATGTGGGCGAGTAGCCAGCTCCTTACCTTTTTGACTTTCGTAATTAGTAAAGAAGGTGAAGCCAGCACTATCTGCACCTTTTAGTAAGACAATACGGGCTGATGGATTTCCTGCCAAATCTGCAGTTGCCAAAGTCATGGAGTTGGGTTCAGGACATTCCGCTTTGACGGCCTGATCAAACCAAACCTGAAATAAGTCCAGTGGATTTGGTGAAACTTCAGTCTCTGAAAGCTGGCCGAAGGTGTAGTTTTTGCGGAGTTGAGCGATGGAGTCCATTTTTTCAGTATAAAGAGAGTCTATGGCAGAAGACAAGATAGAAGACAGTTTGGGAGATCGCCGTTTTGGGGGTGTAGCTCGCCTATATGGCCCAGAGCTGCGTGAGCGTTTTCGCCATGCGACAGTCGTAGTAGCCGGATTAGGTGGAGTGGGATCGTGGGCTGCTGAAGCCTTGGCTCGCACTGCTATCGGAAATCTCGTCCTCATCGATTTTGATCACATCGCCGAAAGCAATACCAATCGACAACTGCATGCCCTAGATGGTGAGTACGGCAAAGCAAAAGTGCAGGCTATGACTGATCGCATTCGCCAGATTAATCCTGAAATCATGCTGACTACCCATGATGCTTTTTTGGAGCCAGAAAATCTGGATATCTTGATACCAGAAAATGCGATTGTTTTAGATGCGACTGATTCAGTGCAAACCAAAATTGCTTTAGCTGTGTGGGCAAGCAAAAATGAGCGCGCTCTAGTGATGTGTGGCGCAGCGGGTGGAAAGTCAGATCCCACTACTGTGCGCTGCGATGATCTTTCGCGAACAGAGCAAGATGCCTTATTAGCAAAGGTGCGCCAAGGCCTCAGACAGGATCATGGCTTTTCTAGAAATCTAAAAAGAAAAATGGGTATTCGCGCTATTTATTCTCATGAGCCACGCGCGGGTGCCGCCAGTGGCGGTCTTGCTTGCTCTGGTTATGGCTCTACCGTGATGGTTACCGCCGCTTGTGGTTTAGCCGCCGCCGCTGAAGTTTTAAATCTGATTGCTGCCCAGCAAGCAATTCTCTCAAATCCATCCACAAATCCTTAAGGGGAATCCCTGTAGGAAATTACGGATTCTGATGTCGTCCTAAATTTATTAATTTCCTATTGAGCCTGCTCTCACATGGAGAGCTCATTTATTACGCATCATATTTATTTCTTTAAGTACTTTGCGCATTTTCATCCCCTAGTACAGATGCGCAGTCCTCCCTAGACTTTGCCTCGTTGGTGATTTACCAACGACAAATCGAAAGGAGGTCTCTTTTGCAGACTGAACAAACTGGTTTACAGCGCCACCTCAAAGTGCGGCACATTCGCCTCATGGCTTTGGGATCCACTATTGGCGTTGGATTATTTCTAGGCTCGGCAAGTGCGATTCAAATCGCGGGACCTTCAATCTTGTTGGGATATCTATTAGCTGGCATCGTGGCCTTCATCGTGCTTCGTACCTTAGGTGAGATGGCAGTGCATGAACCAGTCGCAGGTTCATTTGCCGCTTATGCCAATACCTACGTAGGACCGCTTGCTGGCTATATGGTCGGATGGGGCTACTGGACCTACTGGATTGTCGTGGGAATAGCTGAAGTTACTGCGGTTGGCATTTATATGGGAATTTGGTTTCCCGATACGCCGCAATGGATCTGGGCCTTATCTTCCATTTTGATGATGGGCCTGATCAATCTCATAGCTGTCAAAGTATTCGGTGAGTTTGAATTTTGGTTTGCTCTCATCAAAGTGGTTGCTATCGTTGCCATGATTGCTTTAGGTGGCTCGGTCATTTTCTTTGGATTTACTAATGACTGGAACCCTATTGGCCTTGCCAATCTGTGGCAACACGGCGGCTTCTTTCCGAATGGTATTAGCGGGATGCTACTTTCTTTGCAGATGGTCTTATTTGCCTATGTTGGTATTGAGATGATTGGTTTGTCTGCTGGTGAAGCAGAGAATCCACGCAAAACTATTCCGATGGCGATCGATTCATTGGCATGGCGCATCCTCATTTTCTATATGGGTGCGATTTTTGTCATCTTAGCGATCTTCCCTTGGAATGAGGTTGGCCAACAAGGTAGTCCATTCGTGGTGATGTTTGAGCGCATTGGTTTACGCGAAGCTGCTGGAATCATCAACTTCGTAGTGATTACTGCTGCCTTGTCATCTTGCAACGCTGGCATCTTTAGTGGTGGGCGACTTCTATATGCACTCTCAGTCAACGGGTATGCACCTTCGCCATTTGCCAGCTTATCCAAGTATGGGGTTCCACATCGTGCGGTGATGGCCACTGTAGCAGTTTGTATGACAGGCGTAGTGCTGAATTACTTTGTTCCAGATAAAGCATTCCAATACATCATGGCCGCAGTGACCTTTGTGGGCTTGATGGTGTGGATCGCTATTTTGATCACGCAAATTCAGTTTCGTCGCTCACTGACAAAAATCCAGGTTGCCGAGTTGGCATATCGCACACCTTGGTGGCCCTATTCCTCGTGGTTCGCATTGGCATTTATTGCCCTGGTAGTGGTGTTGATGGGCTTTCATGAGGATGCGCGGATTGCCTTGGTCTTAGGTCCGTGCTTATTAGGTGTGTATCTCGCCATGTTCTACATCGTTGGCTTGCATCGCAAAACAAAACTGAGTCGTGAATTCAAATAAGGAGACATAAATGATTGTTGGCGTACCTCAAGAAGTAAAAAATAATGAATTTCGTGTTGGCTT
>JBJOEU010000009.1:0-13001 GCA_046049115.1 Pseudomonadota bacterium | reverse complement strand
TCAATCCAAATTGCTTCGCGATATCTAGAGAGTATGCAGTTGCGCCAATTGCTGGAACTGGTAGACCGCCAGTTGCCATGACCAAGGATTTAGTTCGCTCTTCACCAGTATTGGTTTTAACAATCCATTCCCCCGCTACATTCGAGATCGACTGCACTGAAACTGGATGGCGGATATCAACATGGCCTTTAGCGCATTCAGAAAGCAACATCTCAATAATTTGCTTTGCTGAATCATCGCAAAAGAGCTGACCCTGATGTTTCTCGTGATACGCAATACGATAAGACTGCACTAGCTTAATAAATTCTTTTGCGGGATAGCGCGCTAGGGCACTTTTTACAAAATGGGGATTGAGGGATAGAAAATTGGCTGGACTGCTATGCAAATTGGTGAAGTTGCACCTTCCCCCGCCACTAATCCGAATTTTCTCGCACAAGACATCAGCATGGTCGAGTACCAAGACCTTCTTGCCTAACTGACCAGCAACACCAGCACAAAAGAGTCCAGCAGCCCCACCGCCAATAACGATGGCATCCCATGCCTTACTCATATTTTGCTCATACTTTACTTAAAACGCTCAATGACTTCAGGTGCTATCTTTAGTTTTTGCATATGCAAACGGGTATAGGCCTGACGAAAATTCTTGGTCATAGAGATCATGACAGATGCGGTCCAAGCAAAAGCAAACATTCCAGAAAAGGCAATGATGATTGCCAGCATCTTCCAACCGCTCGGTAGCAGATCATCCATAAAACCCATTGCTGTATAAGTACTTCCGCTGAACAGGATGCTCTCACCTAAATTGGGCAGGAGATTAAAGACTCGAAGGGAGATACCCCAAAGAATAATCTCAAAGATATGGGTCAGAAATAAACACAGTACGCTGACATAAAACACAAAAGCCACTGAGGAGTATTTATGTTCTGACAAATAAAGAAATGACTTCACTTCATAGCGCTTGGCAATTTGGAGTAAAGCAAACCCATGTACTAGCATCACAATGAGGAGCATAGCAATGCCAAACAAGTAGGCTGGTAAATCTAGCTCAGAAGTAAGGGTGACGGTATTGGAAATGGACATGATCTTTAGAGGGCTATTTTACAGGTCTTATGAGTCACCCTCTTAAGCCAATTGATACCAATTCCGAATGACTGCCCAAGACTCCTCGGCAGTCTCTACAAAATGGATGAGATCCATATCTGCCTGATCTATTACGCCATGATCCAACATCTGCTGAAAGTTGATCACCCCTTGCCAAAATGTCTTTCCAACCAAGATGATTGGAAAGCGCTCAACTTTTTTGGTTTGCATTAAGGTGAGCACCTCGAAAAGCTCATCAAAGGAACCAAAGCCACCCGGGTAGGCCACAATCGCTCTTGCCCTGAGCATGAAATGCATTTTACGAATCGCAAAATAATGAAAGCGAAAACTCAAACCTGGCGTGAGGTATGGATTGGGATGCTGCTCTCTTGGCAGGCTGATATTAAAACCAATACTTCTATCCCCTGCCTCAAATGCACCGCGATTGGCCGCCTCCATAATTCCGGGGCCGCCACCGGTGGCAATGTGAAGTTTGTTTCGATCCTCGGATTGAGATGCGTTGTAATTGGCAACAATTGATCCAAACTCTCTGGCTGAATCGTAATACTTGCAGTGCAGTAAAGCACGCTTAGCCTCTGCTACCGCCTCTGGGGTATTAGCCTGCTTTTCTAGATCGCGGGCTTTTTCACAGGAAACAAAACGGGTGGAACCAAAAACGGTAATCGTGTGCTCGATACCATGCTCATGCAATAGGATCTCTGGTTTGAGCAATTCCAATTGAAAGCGCAATCCTAGAGTTTCGCGACGAGCTAAAAATGCCTGGTCATCAAATGCAAATCGATAGGAATCTTCAGAGTTGTCCTCTACCAGCTGACTTTTTTGGAGATTCAAAAAATCCGTAATCGTTTGAGAGTTATTTACAGGGAGTCTTGGACTCATATCGGTACCTTTATTCCAAGCTTTTATAATGATCCATCTCAGGGGCATGGCTTCAGAACTAGTATTTCTACCTAGAATATTGCATTAATTTCGTATCTAGGGCTTATTCGGATTTACCAGGAGCGCTTCAGGCATTAATATAAGGGAATATTAACCAAACCGAAGGAAATGCAATGAGCAACCGTTCAATCATCATCATGGTACTAGTATTAATCGCTGCTACAGCCTATTTACTGATCAAAGGCGACGGCGACATTGATATGGGTGGCGAGAAGCATGGTGCTGAAGCTGCTCATATGGAAGACGCTAGGAAAGATGCTCCTGCAGCTCCAGCTGCACCTGCAGTCGCTCCAGCAGCTGATGCTAAGAAATAATCTCTTTTCGAGATAAACAAGCCGCGGTTCGCCGCGGTTTTTTTATGCCCCTCAGCAAGTGTAGGTATGTAAGCGCTCAGGAATAATGACATGGTTCCAATTAAGCTCATCCCTAATGGATTGGGCTAGAACAGCAGAAGCTTCGGGCTCGCCATGAACCACAAAGACCGATTGAGGCTCAGATTGAAAGCCTCCCAACCACTCCATTAGGCCAGCTTGATCCGCATGGGCAGAAAGTCCACCAATGGTATGAATAGATGCTCGCACCGGAACCTCCTCACCAAAAAGACGTACTTTTGTAGCTCTATCTACCAGACGACGGCCTAAGCTGCCATAGGCCTGAAAACCGGTAATCACGATCGCGTTTTGCGCCCGAGGCAAATTGTTCTGCAGGTGATGAACAATACGACCCGCATCACACATGCCGCTTGCAGAAATAATGATGGCGCCACCTTTAATTTTATTGAGCGCTTTTGATTCCTCAACGTCAGCAATAAATCGCAGATCAACTGCACCCGGATTTTTTTTAAACCACTCAAAAGTAGATTGCGACTCTTTGTCCAATTGCGCAAAAAAATGCTGAGTAAGGTGGGTGGCTGCTGTTGCCATTGGCGAATCGACCCAAATACTGAGATGGGGTAATAAATTACGTTTAACCAAATCAATTAGCAGGAACAGAATTTCTTGGGTACGCCCCACTGCAAAGGCGGGGATCACAATATTTCCATGGCCATCTAAAGTCTCAGTCACTACTTTAATTAATTCAGCCTCAGTATCCGCTAGTGTTTTATGCAATCGATCGCCATAAGTTGACTCCACCACTACTACATCTGCTTGAGAAATGATGGTGGGATCAGGCATCAATAGCTTGCCCTTCATGCCAATATCTCCCGAGAAAACGCAGCGTTTTTTCTTAGCATGGTCTTCGCTGATATCCATGACCGCAATTGCAGATCCTAAAATATGGCCTGCATTCTGGAACTCAAGCCTAATACCCTCGCAGAGCTCCATGGATTTTCCATAGGCAAGTACTTCGCATTGCCCAAGCGCTAACTCGGCCTCTTCCATTGAGTACAAGGCTACTGGTAAGTCCCCACGCCACTTGCCAGCTTTTTGTCTACGTACCGCACGCTCTACATCAGAGCGCTGTAGATGCGCACTATCGGGCAGCATGATTTTTAACAGCTCAAATGTCGCATCTGTGCAATAGATGGGTCCTGAAAATCCTTGGGCACACAGTCTTGGTAAGAGACCACTGTGGTCAATATGGGCATGTGTCAACACAACGAAATCAATTTCCTTAGACGAAAACGGAAGTGGCTCTAAGTTCTTTGCTGTAGCTTCGCGCCCACCCTGAAACATGCCAAAGTCGACCATGAATCTGATATCTCGACCACCAACCGTGGTCTCCACGGAATGCCTTGATCCCGTAACCTCACCTGCCGCACCAAGAAATTGTATTTTCATTACCTAAGCATACTCCCGATAAAATGACTTGTTAAGCCATGTTGAAGAGCGATACTAGATAGATGAACCCCCCTACAGAACTGAGATCACTAGAGCTCATTACCCGCCTCAAGCGAGCGCCCTCAGAACACAAAGGGAGTGCGGGTAAAGTTTTGCTCATTGGTGGCGCACCTGGCATGGCCGGCGCCCTGCTCTTGGCAGGTAGTGCCGCACTGCATTTAGGGGCGGGCTGGACTATGTTGGAAATGCTAGACCCGACGGCTGCCCATGCAATGCCAGAACAAGCTGAGCTGATGGTTCGCCTAGCGAGCTTTAATGCCAAAGAACAATTAGAAACTACAGCACCGGATGTCATTGCGATTGGGCCGGGCCTGGGTTTTTCTGCGCTGGCTAGAGATTGGTTAATAGCCTCGCTATGCTATCCAAAAGTGCCGCTCGTGATTGATGCTGATGCACTCAACCTGATTGCCGATAACCCTGAATTTTTAGATCTACTCAAGCAACGCAATCAAGCATACCCCGGCATGACTGTACTCACGCCACATCCTGGAGAGGCCGCCCATCTTCTCAATACAACTGCCTCAGTCATTCAGGCAGATCGCTTGGCCGCAGTATCAGACTTAGTCAAGCTCACCGATGGTATCGTCGCCCTTAAGGGTCAACATACGCTCATTGCCTCACCGCTTTATTCGGCAGTGCAGTGCGCTCAAGGCAATCCCGGCATGGCCGTTGGCGGAATGGGTGATGTCTTAACTGGCACTATCGCAGCTATTGCAGCCCAAGGTATTCACCACAATCTCAATGTATGGGAGTCGAGCTGTATCGGGGTTCAACTACATGCCTTCGCAGCCGATAGCTTAGTAGCGCAGCAAATTGGCCCCATTGGACTTACTCCCACAGAGGTCATTTTGGAGATGCGGAGTCTACTCAACAAGCTGTTATAAAACACCATGCAATCAGTTAGTAGAACTCTTCATCATCGCCGTTACGTCTATGGCCTCTTAATGGCTGGACTGGGCTCCGTACTATTTTCCGGTAAGGCTATTCTGATTAAGCTTGCTTTTGGCTACGGCGCAAATGCTGAGACGCTAATTGCCTTAAGAATGATGATGGCACTACCGCTCTTTTGGGGAATCTATTGGTGGCAAGCGCATAGGCAAGTCATGAGTCCGCTCACATTGAAAGATCACATCAAGATATTTTCTCTGGGATTTATGGGTTACTTTCTTTCCAGCTATCTTGACTTTTTAGGACTGCAATATATTTCTGTTGGGCTAGAGCGTATCGTGCTTTACCTTACACCCACGATCGTATTGTTGATTTCTTATTTTGTATTAAACAAATCCATTAGTCGCTTGCAGTGGTATGCATTAGCAGTGGGATATCTTGGCGTAATCGTCGTATTCATCCAAGATGCCAGCTCGACCGGATCAATGGCATTACTCGGAATGCTCCTAGTTTTTGCTAGCGCGTGCTCGTATGCAATCTACATGATTGGATCCGGAGAAATGGTTAGGCGCGTTGGTAGTGTTCGCTTAGTGGTCTACGCTAGTTCAGCATCAGCACTCATCAGCGTCATTCAAATTCTGATTTACGATCCTGTGGCTGTTTTTGTACAAGTGCCACAAATTTATTGGCTCAGCCTGCTCAATGCCAGTCTATGCACAGTCATTCCGATGTTATTAATCATGATTGCCATTAATCGCATTGGCTCACCGCTAGTTGCTCAAGCCGGAATACTGGGCCCTGTCTCCACTCTATTTATGGGCTGGATCGTGTTATCCGAACCAATTACCTGGATTCAGATCGGCGGGATGAGCTTGGTGATGGGGGCGATGTGGTTACTGGTGCGCAACGATGCGCCGAACAAAGAACAGAGTCCAAATCCTATAAAGCCTTTAGATCCTGAGGGCTCTGATCCTCTCAGTTAGTTGCTAATTTATTGCTGAGGAGCCGTAGGCTCTTGAGCTGCCTTTGCTTTCTTCTTCGATTTTTTCTTGGCCTTCTTCTCTGCTTTTTTATCCTTCTTAGATTTCTTGACAGTCTTCTTGGCGGCTTTCTCTGGCTGTGCCTCAGGCGTTGTTGCAGGAGCGGCTGCAGGTGCTCCTGCTGGGGCTGGGGCTGGGTCAGCCGCCATGACAGTCAGTGGTGATAAACCAATGGAGGCAGAAACGAAGGTCGCGAAGATCAATTTTACAAAGTGGGTTTTCATTTAGGGCTCCAATAGGTTCTGGGTAACTTCATCATACTCAATTAAAAAGCCGTCCTAAGACGGCCTTTTGTGGAAGCAAATTAAAGTTACTTAAGTTGCTTAAGCTGGTTGAGCTTCAGTCTCGGTAATTTTTTCTAGTGCTGCTGCAAGGTGGTCTACCGTGCGGTCAACATGAGCCAATTTCTCTAGGCCAAATAAACCGAGGCGGAAAGTACGAAAGTCTGGACGTTCATCGCACTGCAAGGGCACGCCAGCTGCTGTTTGCATTCCGAGGGCGATAAATTTTTTACCCGACTGAATATCTGGATCCTTGGTATAGCTCACTACTACACCAGGAGACTGAAAGCCTTTCGCTGCAACCGAGTGGTAACCATTGGCTACCAATAGAGCGCGAACCTTGTCACCCAACTCTTGTTGCTTTGCTTTGAGTGCAGCAAAACCTAAAGACTGAGTTTCTTTCATCACGTTGCGCAAGATTTTGAGCGCATCGGTTGGCATGGTGGTGTGATACACGTGACCACCCTTTTCATAGGCTTCCATAATTTGAAGCCACTTCTTCAAATCCATTGAGAAGCTGCTGCTTTGGGTAGATTCAATGCGCTCGCGTGCTCTATCACTCATAGCTACCATTGCGCAGCAAGGTGAACTACTCCAACCTTTTTGAGGCGCAGTAATTAACACATCGACATTGCAAGCCTTCATATCTACCCATGTTGCACCTGAAGCGATGCAATCAAGTACAAACAAACCATTGACCGAGCGTACCGCTTCACCCACTGCCTTGAGATAGTCATCCGGCAAAATAATGCCCGCTGAAGTTTCTACGTGAGGAGCGAAAACAACTGCTGGCTTTTCTTTTTTGATAAAAGCCACCACTTCTTCGATCGGCGCAGGAGCAAATACACCTTGCGTAGCATCTTCTAATTGCTTACCTTTAATAACGGTAATGTCCTTAGTGATGTTAGCTAAATCAAAAATCTGAGTCCAGCGATAACTAAACCAACCGTTACGTATTACAAGACATTTTTCATTATTGGCAAATTGGCGAGCAACAGCTTCCATACCAAATGTGCCACTACCAGGAACAATCACTGCAGAACTCGCGTTGTAAGCATCTTTCAGGACGCTAGAAATGTCCACAATGACTTTTTTGAATTCTTCAGACATGTGATTGAGTGAGCGGTCGGTGTAAACAACCGAGAACTCTAAAAGACCGTCTGGATCAACATTCGGGAGTAAACCTGGCATAGTAATTTCCTAGTAAATCGTGTGATTAGCCCTAAATGATACTGATTTAGTGCTATTTGGGTACTTAGCCTTTGAAAACGGCCTTTTTGAGCGAATAAAGGGGGTTAAGTACTTTTCTGCGTTGTAGAGGAAACCAGTATTCCGACTACGATCAGGATGAAAGCTAGGCCATGAAAAAGCTGGGGCGGATCTCCCAAGATCGCGGCAGACAGTAAGGCTGTAAATAAGGGAATGAGGTTGGCAAAGAATGCCGCCACCGTGGGTCCAGCACCATTCACCCCCAAACCCCAACACCGATAAGCAACTAAGGATGGGCCAATAGCTACAAACAAGATCAATGCCCCAGTCCAATAATTGAGATCAATAAAGGCGTGCCCTGTGGCAATTTCCACACCTTCAAACAACATCGTCCACAAGAATCCAATCAAGACCTGCGCCATCAAAAACTCAGCCCATGGCCACTGCCGCTCCGTACTCGCTCCGGGGCGGCTAATCATCCAGCTGTAGAAAGCCCAAAGAATCGTGGCCAACATAATGAGTAAATCACCCAGGACTACTTCCATACTCAAGAGGCTGGCCGGCTCTCCCCGTGTGAGAACTACGGTCACGCCTACCAAGGAGACAACTCCACCTAAGAGCTGCAGCAGCTTCGGTCTCACCTGATAAAAGATGGCGCCGATCAGGAGCATCCAAATTGGCATGCTAGCTCCAATCAGGGTGACATTAATGGCTGTCGAAGTTTGTAAGGCGAGATACAAGAGCACGTTGTAGCTACCTACCCCCAATAATCCCAAAATGAGGAAGCGACTCTTGTTTTGCCATAGGGCGCTACCTGGCCTGAAAATTCGCCAGCCAAGAGGAAGTAGTAGCAAGGCTGCCAAACCCCAGCGAACCGTGCTTAAAGTGATCGGTGAAATACTGCCCACCAAGACCCGTCCCGCAATTGCGTTACCCGCCCAAAGGAGAGTTGCCAGCGTTAAATACAAGACAGTCGACAGGGGTATTTGAGGCATTCGGGGGGATATGGTTGGATGGGTGGCTATTTGGAGCCTCAAGAAGGGCTTTGCCTACGCATTGTAGAAACAAATGCTCGGTATTGCTAAGATAGAGCTTAAATTAGCGCCGGACATCTGGCATTAGCAACACACCAAGGGGTTTAAGTGGCAATCATCACCAATATTGAAGATTTACGAGTTCTGCATCAGAAGCGCACCCCTAAGATGTTTTATGACTATGCAGACTCCGGGTCGTGGACTGAATCCACCTACCGTGCGAATGAGTCGGATTTTCAGAAAATCAAACTGCGTCAACGGGTTGCCGTCAATATGGTCAACCGCACTACCAAAACTACCATGGTCGGACAAGAGGTTGCCATGCCAGTCGCATTAGCGCCTACTGGACTAACTGGCATGCAACATGCTGATGGTGAAATTCTGGCAGCCCAAGCTGCAGAAAAATTTGGCGTGCCCTTCTGCCTTTCTACGATGAGTATTTGCTCAATTGAGGATGTGGCAGAACGCACTACCAAGCCATTTTGGTTTCAGCTCTATGTCATGAAAGACCGCGGCTTTATTGAGCGCCTCATTGAGCGTGCCAAAGCAGCCAAATGCTCAGCCTTAGTTCTCACTTTAGATTTACAGATTCTGGGACAGCGCCACAAGGATTTAAAAAATGGCTTGTCTGCACCTCCAAAGCTGACGATTGCGAACATCATTAACATGATGACTAAGCCTCGCTGGTGCATGGGCATGGCAATGACTCCTCGCAGAACTTTCCGCAATATTGTTGGTCACGCCACCGGTGTTGGCAACATGTCCTCCCTTTCTTCTTGGACTGCCGAGCAGTTCGACCCGGGTCTAAGCTGGGATGATGTGGAGTGGATTAAGAAGCTTTGGGGTGGCAAATTAATCATTAAAGGTATCTTGGATGAGGGCGATGCCCGACTTGCTGCCAATTCCGGCGCAGATGCCCTGATCGTTTCCAATCATGGTGGCCGTCAATTAGATGGCGCGATCTCCAGCATCAAAGCATTGCCTGGAATTGTGGATGCCGTGGGTAAAGATATTGAAGTTTGGATGGATGGTGGCATTCGTTCAGGACAAGATGTTTTGAAAGCTTGGGCATTAGGTGCACGCGGCACATTAATTGGTCGTCCCTTCCTCTACGGCTTGGGTGCGATGGGTGAAGCCGGCGTCACTAAATGCTTAGAGATTATTCATAATGAATTGGATATCACCATGGCATTTACAGGTCACCGTGATATTCAGAATGTGACTCAAGATATCTTGTATCCAGGAACTTTTTAATATTCCACACTTAGCCAATTACCCCGTACTGGTATTTTTCATTTCTGCTGTAGCCCTCTCGGGTTCAGTATGGTTTGGCAACGCCGTACTGAGTAAGTATCGGACCAAAGACACTGAGACCTCAGCAGATTTGGGGGTCATCCAAACCGCAACACTCACCCTGCTTGGCCTCATCATTGGCTTTACCTTCTCCATGGCGATTGCTCGGTATGACTTGAGGCAGACTTACGAAGAAGCGGAGGCAAATGCAATTGGTACCGAATTCTTAAGAGCTGATCTTTTACCCAGTAAAACTGCAGAATCCATCAAGGGACTTCTCAATGAATATCTTGATCAGCGTATCTTGTTTTACTCCAAGCAAGATCAAGAGACGGCCAAGCAAATTACGAAACACACCATTGCCTTAGAGAATGCGATGTGGGATGAATTACTCCCTGTAGCACGCACACAATCAACTCCGACTATTGCCCTAGCGGTCTCTGGAATGAATGATGTGCTCAACGCCCGAGGCTATACCCAGGCAGCTTGGTGGAATCGTATCCCGACTGCTGCTTGGTGGCTGATGGCTGCGATTGCGATTGCAGCCAATGTGTTGGTAGGATTTGGTGCGCGCAACTTTAAACCGAATGTCGGCCTTTTCATGATTTTTCCAACCATGATTGCCATTGCCTTTTTTCTGATCGCAGACATTGATAGCCCTCGTGGTGGCGTTATTCGTATCGACCCCCGAAATCTCATTGATTTAAAAAATAATATAAGTCCCGCAAATGCCTCAGGACCCACGAAAGGCATTAATCGATGAAGCGTATTGTTGATGTGTATAAAGATAGGGGTCGAGAGCTGGTGTGGACTTATGTCATTCACCTTGGCAATCTTGAGTTTCACCCGGCTCAAGTTGATTTTGAGCAAGAGGCCTTACGACTCTCTCAGCTAGATAAGCGTGGCACACCAAACGAGTTAAGCGCCAGAGCCAGACTTACCGTTCGATAATTTTTAATCTCAGTTCCAAAATATGAAACCTTTAAGCAAAAAAGCCAAGATGGCAGTGGGATGGACAATCTTGATGACCGTCACTGGCACTGCCATGCTTCATCAATGGGAATTCTTTGCAATGGGGTGTGCATCCATTGCCATGCTACTCGTTGCAAATCACTACGGCTTACTGAAAGATCCTGAAGACAAAAAATAAGGGCCGCATCTTTCGATAGCGGCCCTGATCGATTTTCAGCGGATTAGAGTGTTGGATAGTCCGTATATCCGATTTCTGCCCCACCGTAAAAAGTGGCACGGTTATAAGCATTGAGTACTGCGCCCTGCGCAAAGCGCTCCGCTAAATCCGGATTAGAGATATATAAACGGCCATAGGCTACTGCATCTGCTAAGCCAGCCTCCAAGACAGCTTCACCCATAGCCTGATCATATCCACCGGCACTAATAAATTGACCTTGATAGGCTTTACGGAACATCTCTGAGGTAATAGGTGCCTCTGCGTTCACTTGATCGTTACCACCTGCACTGGTTGAGCGCGGTTCGATCATGTGGACATAAGACAAGTGATAGCCATTGAGTTTCTCAATCACTGCAGTGAACAAAGCCACTGGATCGCTATCGGCCATATCATTAAAGCTGCCATAGGGTGATAAGCGCACACCGATACGATCACTTGGGTACACCTTGGAAATAGATTCAATCACCTCACCCAATAAGCGCATACGATTTTCGGTTGATCCGCCATAGCCATCAGTGCGCTGATTAGTTTTGTCTTGCAAAAACTGATCGAGTAAATAGCCGTTCGCAGAATGAATTTCCACGCCATCAAAACCTGCCGCTTTGGCATTAGCAGCAGCTAGCTCAAAGTCTTTCAAGAGACGGGCAATATCTTCAGTGGTCATCGCCTTAGGCGTTTCGTAATCGTGCAACTGCCAATCAGCGCCATAAGTCTGGCCAGCGGGCACAATCGCTGAGGGGGCCTCAGGAATGCCCTGCTCGGGATGCAAAGAGGAATGGGAGATGCGTCCAACATGCCATAACTGCGCAATCATCTTGCCACCTTTGGCATGCACCGCACTCACAATCTCTTTCCAAGCAGCTGTTTGCTCAGCAGAATAGATTCCAGGCGTCGCTGGATAGCCTTTACCGATAGCAGAAATTTGTGTTGCCTCGCTGATGATGAGGCCGGCACTAGCCCTTTGCTCATAGTATGTTTTTGCAAGAGGATGTGGCACGTCCCCATCGATGGCACGCATTCTGGTGAGAGGTGCCATCACTAGGCGATTCTTTAATTCAATCGCACCAAGCTTGACTGGGGTAAACATGATTTCTTTTCCGGACATGAACTACTTTCTTTGAGGATGAATATTTACGTGAATGCGCAACTGTAGCAGGGATAGCAGAGTCCCGCGGACAACATACTAGACTCTTTGAAAACTTTTCCGACTACCTCGGCTAATTCTTGGGCTGGATTTAAATCTTGACTCAATACTGTGGGCAAGCGCTTGGAACTCATCATGATGGGCAGTTGATAAGCGGGCGACAAGTGCAATTACCCTCTTAGGAGCGGGCGGCGCTAAAGGACGAGCAGTTAATGTCGTGCCATTTAAGATCCCGCCTTTTACTGCCATCTCAGGAAGGAGTGCAATGCCCATGCCAGACTCCACCATTTGCAAGAGAGTCAGCAAGCTAGTTGCCTCCATGCCTTCGGCATTACGAATATCAGAATGCTTACAAGCTTGCATAGTGTGATCTCGCAGGCAATGGCCCTCCTCTAGCAAAAGTAAGCGCTCTGCCATTTTGGGTGGCAAATGAATTTCCTTGCCCTTTAATGCCGGGTCATTTTCACCTGCAACCAACCAAAATTCATCGACAAAAAGCTCTTTCACTAAGAGGCCGGATGTGTCATAAGGCAATGCAATTAGTGCAAAGTCGAGTTGATGATCTGCTAAGCGCGCCAATAGATTGGCGGTTAAATCTTCACGCAGGGCAATTTTTAACCTGGGATAGTGCTCCCGAATATCAGGCAAGACATTGGGCAATAAAAAAGGTGCAATAGTTGGAATGACCCCCAAGCGAATGGTCCCCACCATTGGCTCGCCAGAGGCGCTTGCATACTCCACCAGATCTTGGGATGAGGCCAGAATAGATTTGGCCCTTTCCAAAATCTCTGCACCGATTGGAGTAATAGCTACATTTTGCCTATCCCGCTCCACTAAGCGAACCCCCAAAACATCCTCTAACTCTTTTAAACCGGCGCTCAGAGTGGATTGGCCGACAAAACAGACCTCCGCAGCCCGAGTAAAATTGAGCTCTTGAGCAACTGCTACAAAATAGCGAAGCTGTCGTAATGAAGGTAGAGCAGCCATGATCTGTAGTTATCCATATAATCTATTTATCTGATCAATAATATCATTCCTATTC